>DASQFN010000001.1 GCA_035633115.1 Gemmatimonadaceae bacterium
GTGATTGATGATGTGTTGCGACCGGGTTGTTTCGACGAGCACGTGCACGGTCACGAAGTTGTGCTGTCAGCGCTCGGCCCGAAGCGAATGCATCCGGCGAATCCGTGGAGCGCACTCGCCTCGCCGCCGGACTTCGCCGCACGCACGGCGGCGATGCTCGTGAACGCGATGCGGGAGCACGGCCTCGCGCGCGTGGTCGCCGTAAGCGCGGCGGGTGTCGCGGAGAGCGCGCCGCGCATGAATCTCCTGATGAAATTCTTCGTTGCGAAATCGAGCGTCGGCATCGGCTATCGCGATCTCGGAGCGATGGAGCACGTGTTTGGGAACTCGGGACTTGATTGGTGCTGCCCGCGCCCGACGCGACTCACCAGTGGTCCGCTCACTCGACGCGTGAAGATCGCGGAGAGCTTCCCGATGACCGCCGGGATTTCACGCGCGGATGTCGCGTGGTGGATGCTGGAGCACGCGGAGCAGCCAATTCGCGAACGCACGCCGATGATCACCGGCGGGTGACAATACAGTGGCGTACCGTTGTGTCACAGGAATTCGGTATTCCTCCGAGGGCTGATGACGCCGCTCGTCTCTGACGGCTATTTGTCCGTTGATCTTCTCGAAGCCCGGATGCATGTCGGGGTGCCGCTTCGGTTTGTCGTCCTTCGGTTTCTTCTCCTCCCAGTACGCCATCACGAGATAGCGAAGCATCGCCATCATATCGGCCCCATCCGCGCTGTGCGGAAAGTTGCTGAACCTCCCGCCGAACTGATTGCTATAAACTCAGATATCGCTAACTCCTCTCCGGGCGAGAACCGGTCGATGACGGTACCGTCCGTAAGCTTTCTGCGCACTGTAAACTGGGCTTCCAAAGCCTTCAGGTACTTGAGGTGTTGTTCTAACATGTTAGTGACATCGTGCGGCTCGGATTTGGATTAGCAAAGTTGGCGCAGGGTGCATTCTTGAGCTTGCCGACACCGCGCGACGACTTGCTGCAAAGCGATCGACGCTGCGAATATGGGCGGAGATTATAATCCTGCGCAGAGTCAATTCTCTTTTCCTGCCCGTCCCAGTCGACCGCGACGAGCTTGGCCATGAGCAACAACTCGGATCTGCACTTTGTAATTGAACCAGATACTGAGCTTGCCGATGTTCCCTACTCGCCGCGACATTGCTTAAGCTTCGTCAGCGTTCGCACAATCTGATGCTGCAACGAAGTCACGGCTGTAAGTTCAGCATCGCTCAGGTGGTACTGCTGCATTAGACGATTCCGACTCGCGGTCCACTTGGTCGCGTCGTACGAACCGTCGACCAGTAACGATGCCAGCGCATAGTGAGGTGAGAGGCGCTTGAGTTCCCCAGCCGACGAGAACACGTCAAGCTTGGAGCGGAGGAAATCCCAATTAGTGGCATCAGACCGTACAAACTTCTGAAACGTCGGATCATTTAGCGCCGCATTCATCGCAGCGTCGGCTGGGGTCGCTTCGCGCGCGACGAGCCCAGCTTGCGTTCGAAAATTCTCGAAGATTTCCTCGGCCTCCATGCCCTTGCTCAGCACTGTACCACCGACGACCTGCAGCTTGGCGTTCATATAACCGCGCATCGCTGTTTCTATCTTCCCTTGCAGCGCCTCAAAAGGAACGTGGTGCTGCTTCATCTGCTTCGCATACCGGGTCATCCATCCCTTGTAAGCGCGGGCAGCCCCTTCGCGCTTTTCGAGTGCACTAGCTACATGAGAAAAGGCGAATTTCGCCCCGTCCGCAAGCGCTTCTTTCTTCGCTTCCTCGTTTGCCTCCCTCCAAGCGTCAATCTCCGCCACACCCATTTCGTTCGTCCGTTGTTGTCTTCGGAGCGCTTCTTTGTCGCGTTCCAATTGCTTTGCGAAAGTCGCGCAAGGCGCATCTGCGGCTACCGCTGAATCAAGCTGCGCGGAGAAACGTGCCTTTCGTTGAACCAACGCCACCGAGTCGGCGAAGATCAGCTGAAACTCCTTCCCACACGCTCTAATCCGCTCGGTCTCGTCTGCCGGAATTCTCCCGCAGCGCGGCATGAAGTCGTTCACCCACCGGTTGTGGGCCAGCAAAGAATCAATTAGGCCAGCGCGTGCCACTGTCAGTTGGTTCCGCGCTGATAACGGGAGTGTCTGGGGAATCATCGGAACGTCAGTGTCCCGCGCCTTGCTTGAATCCTGAGCCTCGAGTGCGCTTGTAACGCAGGCGAAAGCGATGAAAAGACAAACGGGCCGAACGGAATTTTCAAAGCGAGCGGTCACCATGCCAAGCTCCCACTTACCCCTCGACTACTTGCGCGAATATGGAGCCGCGCGAGGGCGCGAATCACTCCTGGAAGCGTCCGAAAATTCGCGGGACCCACCGCGACGGCTTCCGCCATAAAGCTCACGAACCCTAGCGCCCCCCCGATTAAGGCACCGCCTGTGATCGAGGCTGCTGGAGCATCTGGTGCCACCACCGGGCAATCCGGCTCAGCAGTAACTTCTTCACAGGCCGGGTTAGGGTAGTCGTACGCCTGCTTGACCCTGGCAACGCCAACCCCGGCCGTTGCAGTAGCGAGGGTGCCGAGTATGACGGCTACCGGTCTAGAGATCGAGTGATCCCGCATGCCGAAGGCGACCACCAGATCCGCGGTGATGCCACCACCCAATTCCGCCCCTCCTTGCCCAAAAATTGTTGCTAGCCCCGCTACGGCAACAGGGTACACGATGATCGACTGGGGGAACGGGATTGGGCCGGGGTTTGAGTGTCCCCCACCGCCCGATCCGCTTCCGTTGCATTTAGAAGTAAGGATATACGTTCGGCGCCATTGCTCGCACTCGGCTGATGAGTCGAATGGTCCCGCAGTGCCGCTACTTTTACCCATCACCGCCTCGCACTGCCGTTGGCCACTACACCACCAATCGGCATAATACTTCTGATTTTGTGCTGAAGCTTGCCGCGGGCTCGCACAGAGCAATAACGCGATGAGAAATCCGAACACCGACGAGGAAACGCGCATGATACGATGCATAGCGTCGACCTCCCGCTGATCCGATGGTGGATAGAGAGCTACCGAAAACAGGCTGCTGGCTTCAGACCAGTTCCTGATGTCTCAGTTCGGGGTGGCGTCGGCGGCAGGCGTCAGAGCGAAATGAGCAGTTTGCTGCGCAGGAGCCGATTTTTTCGCGAAACGATAGTAGACCCTGGAGGGTGCTCTAGCAATAGAGAAGGAAAGGGCGTTGCCCAGGAGTTGGTAGGATCCGGCGAAAAAACTAATGGTCACAGTCGAACATGGAGGGAGAACAAGGCTGAGATCTCGACTGTGCGCGCCGTCATTGATTTCCGGTCGCCGGTGCGGCGGAGGAAGAGTTCCAAACTGTTAAGCTCATAGCACTCAGCGATCGCAGATGCTAACCGCTTAAGCGCCAAGCCGTCAGAGCTGAAATGGAATTGGGGACGGGCGGATGGAGCGAGGATTTGCTGTACATTAGCGCTGACCAAGGACCCAATGCGGAAGAGATTGATCGGCGGCTTACCTGTATTTGCAGTGTTACTCGCTGTTGGCGGGTGCGGAGGTGCGACGGACGCCAGCATACCGCAAGTCGTGATGTTCAGCGATGACTTCACAGACAAGTCTTCGGGCGCTAGCTGGTTTGAGCTCATATACTTCCATGGTTTTCGCGGCAGCAGCAACCGGGACACTACAATCGGGAACCCTCGCCCGTCGCTGGCCCTCTATAATTCTTGCCTCCCGGTACCTTTCACTGATCCCAAGCTTGATCAATGTGACCCTACGTCCGCGGGCGTTATCACTGGAACTAGCTTAGCTCTAGCTGACGGACTGAGCGCGACTGTAACGGTCGATGCCCATCTCCAACCGGTCACCGGAGCGGGCACGACACCGTGGGCCGCTGTGAAGTTTTCCTCCGATCAGGCGACTGACAATTACACGATCTGCAATCCAGCTGCCGCGAGCTGCTCTTCGTCAATCAGAGCGGTATCGCCGGATGGAGGATTCCACGCGTATCGTTTCATAGTCGCGAGTGATGGATCTGCTCGATGGGAGCGGGACGGAGTGATACAGCACTCGGCCAGGGTGACGCTTCACGGGCCGTTTCAGGTCATGCTGTCCGCGGTCGCGGCGAATGTGACTGGCGCTAAGCGAGAATATCCAGTCGCGCATTTCGACAACGTCCGAGTGACGCGACCGTAACTCCGTAAACAAGGACAGACGCCCGCGGATGATACTCGAGTTGTTTCGCATGCCGAACTTGATTGCTGGCCGCGATCGTTGTGCCGACTGATAGCCAGCCATGGGCGGGGTGTGTTTGGGGGTGCGTTTCTTCCGGCAGAGTACGGCATTGATGTCGGGAAACTCCGGAACCGACGCCCGGTTTCCCTCTAGAGTCCGGCAGAATGTAGTAGTTGGTTAGTGTATTGACCTGCTTCGGGAGCAGGAGGTCGCTGGTTCAAATCCAGTCGCCCCGACTTACTAAATACAGCCCCTGCAACGTTTTGCGTGGGGGGGGTTTGTTGTGAATCCTTGTGGACTGACTTGCCGAATGGATCAGGCCAAGGTTTAATAGGACAAGGGCTTTGAGCTTCACCCTCGGGTAGTCTAAAGACCATCTTCCAATCTTGTCGCTCGTCCATGTTCGTTTCCAAAATCGTTAGGCGCAGTTCCTCTGCATAATGTCAAGTTTTATACGTAGAAAACTTGACATTATTTCGGTCTTATAACACCTTCCGAGCTATGAATCGGCGCAAGGAGGACTCAATCGCACATCGTGTGCGTTCTCGCATTTATCGGGGGGGCACAGATCGCCTTTGGACTAATGCTGACTTTCCAAACGCTAATAGAAGCGCCGTCGCCGCCACCCTTTCCCGGATGGCAAAATCTGGGGAACTCACAAGGGTTCGCCGAGGAGTGTATTACCGACCAAGAAAAACGATCTTCGGCGTCATGAAGCCTGATCCAAGCGCGCTCACGGATGCTGTCCTGCGCGCCAGAGGGGAATCGTCGATGCCGAGCGGAATTGGAGCATACAGCCGACTTGGGCTCACGACGCAAGCGAGTGGAGTGGTTTCCCGAGCCACGCTAACCCGTATTCCCCCAAATAGTGTTCCAGGTGTGCGATTGTCGACCGCGTTGCGGCCCCTGGATAAACAAAAAGGAATTCGGACAGAAGAACGCACGGCCCTCGATGCACTCAGGGACATCACGCGTATTCCTGACGCGCATCCCGCCGACATCTTACGACGCATTGGAACGCTGGTTCGAGCGGGTGATCTCGATTTTTCGCGTCTGGCTAGATACGCAGAGGCCGAACCACCACGAGTACGAGCCTTACTTGGGGCGCTAGGCGAGCGACTCCGCCATACAAATGTCGGACGGAGGGTGCCACTCGATGTACTGAAAGACCTTCGCGAAGGTCTTAATTCATCGACCAAATTTCATATTCGAGGTGTCGAAGACGCGCTTGGCGAAGTGGCCGCTCGATGGCAGATTCGCTGAATCTGTGGAATTCGAAAGAATTCGATCCTGCGGTTCGCGCAACCGCGGAATACTACGGCATCTTGCCGGATCTCATCCGGAAGGATTACTGGGTAACCCGAGTGTTACGGGCAATTGCAGGGGACGTCGCTCGCCACGGCACAGTGATCTTCAAAGGAGGTACGAGTCTTTCGAAGGGTTGGGGCCTCATAGATCGCTTCTCCGAAGACGTCGACCTCCTCTTAACTGGGTCGAATTTCGGTGCAATGCCGGAACGGCCCAAGGAAAGAGCGCGGCAATTTCGAGCGCTCAGAGCGCGTATCGAAAGTGAAACACCACTGGTGCTTCCGGCGCAGGCAACGGTCGATCGCGACCTTTGGAACTTTCACTACATGCGTGATTCATACCATTGCAATATTCGATATCCGCTCCCTGGTAATGAAGCAAAGCGCGGTGCCGCCAATACTGAATGGGTTTTGGTTGAGATGGGTTTTAGAGGGGGCGGACAACCACACGCGCGCCGCGCTCTGAATTCGCTCATTGGAGAATTCGTAGCCACGCAAACGGACGCTCGAGACGCACTTGCCGACTACGCGGCCGATCTCTCAGGATTTGAGATGGATCTTCTTAAGCCCGAACGAACTTTCGCGGAGAAAATTCTTCTCTTGCACGTGGCAATGGCGAAAGGAGATGAAGGCGCGCAGCGAGTCCCGACCCGGCATTACTACGATGTCGCCCAGATGTTCAAGAAAAGTGAAGATGTAAAAAACGCCATTTCGAGCGGTGCAATGCAATCTCTTCTCGTCGCCGCGGCTGAAGTCAGCAATGCTTTCTTTGGCGCGAATATCGATCCGAGTTCGTTGAAGATTCGGGAAAGCTTGGCGCTCACTCCAACTACAACTCAGCTGCGTCTTTTACGTGCGAATTATGAAAGCCCACTAGAGCAAGCTATGTACTTCAGGGGCAGCTTGCCGTTCGACGAACTGATGAATGTCGTGAGAGCAATACGCGACACCATATGAGATTCTCGGCATCGGTTTCTGACTAAGGATTTGCTCTCGCCTGCTCTCGGAACAGGCGCAAGTTAGAGCTGACGCAGAGACGTCATAGTAGTATTGACCGGCGAAATCTGGATGCACCCTCCGCGGACGGCTCGAGCGATCACGCTTCGCTCCTCGCATCCGGTGCGGCCACGCCAAATTATGCCGCAGCTCGTGTTTCAGCGGCCTGCGGTCACTGCTAGGCGCTTCCTCCGCCTTCGGAAAGTACGGATCGAAGCTTCGATTTCCCGAGACTCTATAGACTTTCCGCTCGCAACCTGCGACTATGATCGCGATTCGGGTAACTTTCGGTCAGGGCAGGACCCGCTTCATTGGGGAGAAAATGGCAACGCGCATAGAATGGACAGACGAAACGTGGAACCCTATGACTGGTTGCACGAAAATCTCCACCGGCTGCGACCACTGCTACGCGTTTACGCTCGCCCATACGAAGACCCGGGAGACTTATCTCCGCCAGCTCCCGGTGAAGGACACACAAGAGAATCGAGAAGACCCGTTCGCCCCTCGCTTCTGGCCTGATCGGCTCGCAAAACCCTACGGCTGGCGCGTGCCGAAGCGCGTGTTCGTCAACAGCATGTCGGACGTCTTCCACGCGCACTTCTCCGTCGAGCAGATCCAACGCGTGTTCGAAGTGATGAACGACAACCTGCAGCACCAGTTTCAGGTGCTTACAAAAAGGCCGGAGCGAGCCCTACGTCTCGCCGAGCACCTCACCTTCACGCCGAATATCTGGTTTGGAACGTCGATCGAGAACATGGACGTTGCACGCCGTGCCGATGTGCTACGTCAGGTGCCGGCCGATGTCCGCTTCATCTCAGCCGAGCCTCTGCTAGGGCCACTCGATCTTCTCAACCTCGACGAGATTCATTGGGTAATTGGCGGCGGCGAGAGCGGCTCCGGTTATCGGACGTGTATGCCCGAGTGGGCTCGCGGTCTACGCGACTCGTGCAGAAGGCAGCACGTAGCGTTTTTCTGGAAACAGTGGGGCGGCCGGACGCCGAAAGCAGGTGGACGAGAGTTGGATGGCCGCGAGTGGAACGAGTACCCGGAAGCCCTGCCGGCGGCGGCCGATCTAGAACTGTTCGACCTCGTCGCCGTAGCCTAGGTTCGCGCCCTCAGCATTGTACCGTCGGGAAAGGTTGCCGCCCTCTTCCTGGTTCCCGGGGCAACGTCAATCCGATCGTCGGCCTCGAGAGTTCTGAGGGCGCCCTTGAGCTGGCCACTGTGGAACCCGGTCTTGTCGGTCATCGCCCACCGCTTAAGACGGTTGAAAGCCACCCACCCTTTTCCTGAGATCGTCGTGAAGATCTCATTGGCAAAAGAGGTCATGTCGTCGGCGAAGAGATCTAGCACGTCCTGGCTTCCCGGGACGAACCGGGTTCCGCTCACCGGGTCGGCCTTCCAAATCGCCTGCTTCATCTTGTCGCATCCCAACTCGCTGCTTGTCGCGAAAAAGATCGCATAGACGGCTTCTCGACCGCGATAGAGTTCGAAATGAACGACGTATTTCGCTCCGGCGCGCCTGAGGCAATCGCGGTAAAGCGAAAAGAGGAACGCCTTCCGCGCATTCGTGTCTGGGATCTCGATGGCTTCACGCCACTCCGGACACCCGAACAGTTCGTCAAGATGCGCCTCGAAGTTCTCGTGTTCTCTAAAGCGGTTCAGAAATTCCCACATGAACGACACATACACTTCGCTCTTGGGATTCTTGAGGATGCGTGCGATAACGCTCATCGGCGTTTGTGATATTCCGAAGGGGTCCACCATGACGAATGCCGGAATAAGAACCCCGTTTTTCTCAGAGATGGCGTCGAACAGCCGGGACATGCTTTCGTCGAAGGCTCCGTGCTCAACTTCAATGTTCACGCGGGAGCCAAGTCTCGCTCGATAGGGCTTAACCATCGTCTGCAGATGCTCGGCACGTCTCTGCTCTTTCTCGATGAAGAGAAAGCTGACTTTCGCTCGCATGGTTGCAGGATGATTCTCGTAGGTGTCGAGAGCGATGATCGGGGACCCCATCTCGCCATCGCGGTATTCCCCTGGACCGGCAAAGCCATCGATGAAGGCAATCCGGTCCTGCGTCTTGCCCAGAATAGGGAACCACGCTCCAAGATAACCGCGGAGGACCATATGCTTCCCACTCGTGTGATCATCCATCTGCCAAACCACTGAAGGGGGTGTCGGCAACCTTCAAGTCGGGAGGAATGTGGCCGTGCCGTTCATTGCGGAGCCTTTCTTCTTATCCGGCGCATGCGTAAACAATAACCTCACGGGGATCACCTGCTCTTGGAGCAGGCGCGAGAGCGGTTGCTTTTGGCCGTCGGATTAGAGTCTGAGAACATGTAAGCTGGACCGGAAACCTTGAAGCGCACGCTGAGCATTCCAACTTTTGCACCAATATTCGCCGCCGGTGGCGTTCGTACTTATCAGCGCGGCCTCGGCGACCGCGCAACCACCTCTCAAGCATTTGCGGCCGGACGACACCTCGCTCCGGCGGCCCCCCGTCGCCGGATTTGTTCACGTGCCCGCGTTCAAAAGCAACACTTCCCTGATACGAAACCGGCATTGCGGCAATTGGTTGCCAGCGTAAAGTGGATCCTTCACAAGTGGCTGAATGCTCCTCTTCTGATCAAAATGAAGACAGATCACTTTGTTCCTCCCCTTGCTACGTGATCTCAGCGGAGGATCGCGCCGTCGTTGTCTGCCTCTTGACTGGCTGGCTTTGTAACCTGCCGAGATAATGAGCGCCGTCGCCGATTCTCTGACCCGATTTAACCTAGAGGATTTCTTCGACGAGTTCGAGCACCTCCCCGGGCTCATTAATCTCGCCTCGAGCGATGCGCAGCCCTGGAGCGGCAAAGATCTTCAGGCCAAAGACGTCACACTCAGGAGTGACCATTTGACCATGGCGTATCCGGACGCTAAGACGCACCTACTCCCCGGGCTAAGGCTACTTTGCAACCCGCCAATGGGTATCGATCTGCTTGCGACGTCGGGTGCCGCCGAAGGAATCGCACTAATAATGCACGAGCTATCTACGACGACCGCTCACGGCAGAAACAAACTCATTGGCGTTCCCCGCCCTAGTTACGGAGCCTTTAGCGGGTTAGCGACGCTACTGGGATTGCATTGTGAATTCTACGATTATGACCCGTCGCGCGGATGGGCGCCGGATCCGGCTCAGGTCTTGGCCCTGGCGAAGCGATGTAATGCTCTGATTGTGACCAATCCGCATAATCCAACGGGAAACGTGATGCCGATGCCTGAGCTTGAGCAGGTGAATACAGCGCTCCGCTCGCACGGCGGCACCCTCATAGTCGATGAGGTTTTCCGGGCGCCGGGAGAAACCGAATCCTCGATCACGCTCGGCGAGAATGTCGTGGTGATCGGCAGCCTTTCAAAAACCTATGGACTTCCGGGGCTACGTTTGGGATGGGTAGCGACCAGTCAAGAGCGACTGAGGCGACTGCGGACGGTCCAACAGTACCTCACGTTATCCCTCAGTGCCATGACTGTGATAATCGGTGCGGCCGTCCTCAAAAAGCCGGAGTTGTTCAGCCGCGCAGAGTTGATTCATGCAAATCGAACCATCGTGACCGATTGGGCCGGCGCCCATGAGGATGTCGTGCGCATATCAGTTCCGGCGGGGGGTACAACCGTTTGCGTGGTGATCGACACGACGATGGATGAGACGGCATTGTTCGATAGTTTTGTGCAACGAGGCGTGCTGCTGGCTCCGGGGAGCCGATGCTTTGAGTTTGCGCGTGACTTACACTGGTTTCGTCTCGGCTACGGAACCGAATCAGAAACGCTCCATCGGGGGTTGGAGCTTGTTGCCGCTGCGATAGACCGAATCGGCAGTCGCTGAGTCTTCCATTTGATGCGTTGAGAAAGGAGCTCATCACAATGCTTACGCGGACATTTGACCCGTTTACGTTATCCGACCTGCAGCGGAATAACCCAGCCGAGAACAACTGGTTCAGCGAACACTCATCCACGGCGCTTGCTGGCCGGTGCCTGCTCGATGTTCTGGAGTATCTGCGCGCCGTTCCGAATTTTCCAGGTCGTTTTCGGGAAGTCGCCAACGCTCACACAATTCGCCTGACTTGCCGTTGTCTTTCGGACCCGGATCTGGATCGCCGACGGGTGCTCGACCGGATGAGGCCTCGCATCGTGGAGACCGGGCGACAGCTGCGAGCGGGTCGGAGGGACAGAGCGCCGCACTATGGCGATGACTTCTGGGACTGGGCTGCCGTTCTTGAAGGATTCATTGAGGTCCAGGAGCAAATTCCCGATGAGTTCATCGATGATGAGGCGATTGGCTACGAACTCAACTCGTTTTTCGAGAGCGTCAAGGCACATCTGAAAACAGGTCTGACGATCGCTGGCAACAATGGCGAATGGTACGGACCCGCAATGGCGGTGATCGCAACTCGAGTATTGCAGTCGTTGCAAAAGCGCTTCGGGCGTGCCATCGACAAGCTGACTAATCCGCTGCACAAACAGGCTCTGGAGCTGATCCAGGACTTCAAGTATCGCAACCGCGTGGTCCTACCCCATCATGTCCTGTGGCACTATGGTCAGGTCGTCGCCGACTTCGGTGCGGAGGAAACGCGCGTGCAGGCCAATACGATTGCGGACTTCTCCTGGATCGACAGCGAGATCGAGACCTCCGACAAAGTGTACGCCTTGGCTCGCGTGCTTCAGGGAGCCCTGCACGTCGAGGACAGCATTACTGTCGATCGGGCGATGAGGGAGCTATACAGCCGTCAGAATCTCAGTCGACCCCTGGGTCAGGGGTTAATGGGCGACAACGTAAAGGGGTCGCTCAACGTGCTGGACGCGCTTTGGCCAACTCTCGATGCGCAGCAAAAGGAGCGGATCCGCTCAATGATCGACACGCTTCTACTACTGCACATTGCAGCCAATACGGTCGGCATCGTGGTCGCCGTAGAGCGAGAGGCCGACGCGATCAAGAGAGTATTTGCCGGGAAGAATACCACAATTGAGCGGGTCGACGCTGTGACGTTCATTATCCATCACGGAGACTATCGCTTGGTCGTTTGCATGGGTAAGTCGCTAGTCGACGCTACAGGAGCGACCCAAAAGCTGATTGACAAGCACCACGCTAAGTGGGTGATCGTATGCGGGATTGCCGGCTCGCTGGGAAGGTCCGTTGATCTTCCAGGGGAACCAGGCGAATTCAGAGGTCCCGACAAGGGACACGTTGTGGTGGCCACATCGCTCGCCGCGTTTCGCATCCGAGACAAAGTTCGTGAGGAGATCCAGAATGCGGGCGTCCCTCTTCAGGGTCATACGTGGACGGTGATACCAACAGACCCTGTCCTGTTCCGCCTCGCTCACGAGGCGGGGGCGCATGTTTTCAATGAAGAGGGTCAGTTTCACGAGGGACTAATCGTCACTGGCACGGGAATCAAGGATGCGCGCCAGGCAAAGAATGAAATCCTGACCGAGTTTCCAGGCGGCCTGGCAATCGAGGAGGAGGGCTACGTGGTCGGTCTACTCTGCATGTCCGTTGGCACGCCATACCTGATCGTCCGCGGCATTTCTGATCGTGCAGAGGGTGACAAGAAACAACAGCAGGGTGATCCGAAGATCGAAGAGCACGACCAGCAAACGGCGGCACGTGCCGCTGCACAAGTGGTCGCTCAGGTTGTCGAACTGCTTAGCCAGCGATGGTGAGCTGGTCGAGCACACGCCGTCATCCGGCGGACCGAGAAGTGAGACGGCGCGTCTCACGCACGCCCGGATTTCAAAAGTGAGGTTTTCATGATCAGATCAACGA
Source organism: Gemmatimonadaceae bacterium (assembly GCA_035633115.1). Classification (NCBI taxonomy): domain Bacteria; kingdom Pseudomonadati; phylum Gemmatimonadota; class Gemmatimonadia; order Gemmatimonadales; family Gemmatimonadaceae; species Gemmatimonadaceae bacterium. The sequence continues at coordinate 12,346 of DASQFN010000001.1, forward strand.
TTGCGCAGACGTGGGACCACGCTCGGCAAATCGATCCGACTCTAATGGCCTCACCGCGTCAGCTCAAGGCGCTGGCAAGTCGAGAATTACGCCCCGTCGCGTTTTCGCGCAACCTTCTGTTTTCCTCAATGGCGAAGGGTAAGCCCGTTCTGTTCAAGGATCTTCCCGTACCGGTGCGGGGCGAGGATAAAGTAGGGCCGCGGGAGGCGGTGCTGCGTGCTCTGGATGAGGGATTCAGCCGTCGCAGCCGCGTGCTCGTGCGATGCGGACCATCGGGGAAGCTGACGCGAATCCCCGTTGCTGAGCTCGTGCGGCGTTGGGCCAGTTCTCGCGCACGCGTCAGCGTCACCGACCTGCACATTCGTGGGACACCCCTCACAAAAACTATCGACTGCTCGTGCCTCAGTGATTTCAATATCCTGGCAGAGGCCGGCGGGGCAGTCGCTGAGCAAGAGATGCTGACGATGGTTGTCAGCTCTGCGGGCGTATTTACCGATTCGCACACTGACGATCCGGATGGCAGCAATCATTGTTTCGTCGGCCGTAAGCTCTGGCTCGTGTGGGACACGTTTAGTGGGCTATCCCACAACCTTGAGGATTGCGAACGAATCGCAATTGAAACAAAACAGGCCGCCTTTAGCATTTCTGGCTTTCTCTCCGTGCCATATTCGAAATGGTTCTTTGTCGAGCCGAACCAGACCTTATTTCTCCCAGGTCATCTCACGCACAAAGTCATCACACTGGACGACTACCTCGGCGTTGGCAGCTTCTTCGTAATGTTGCCCAGCTACCTGCGTACCCTTGCACGCTGGACCGAGCGCACTCCATTGTGGGCCCTCACGCTGCCGCCAGATCGTCGACTTGACCTCGTTGATAAGATCACGCGGTGCGTGATAAATAAGGTGCGCGCACTAGCAAGCGCGCCGCAAGCTGAGGCGTCTCGCTGGGGCCTCACACACCTCGGTGCAGCGGTTCGGCAATGGCAGCAAGCGTCGCGGGGTCTCTCGAGTCGCGCATTGCTCGACAATCCTGTGTCGACCGAGTTAGTGATGACTGTTCTCGGGTCCATCCCTGGACGTGGCCAGCGGACCTCCTTCCGCTGATTTCGTTTCCTACAGAGAATGCCGTCGTGGGCCAATCCGATTCGAGCGCGAAGTGAGTTTTTGAGGGAGATCGAGACGCACCTGCCTTCCATTCATTCCCGAACAACAACGGTCGAACTACGTCACCTTTTGTCAAAAAGCGGCAGCGGACGAAATAGCGCACCGACGCTCGGTTTCCCTCGGAAGTACGGCAGATTGTCGTTAATTGTGAGTGTCCTTCGCTGACTACGGATATCAAAAGGGTTGGCCGGCGCGGTCTTCATCGAGAGCGACTCGTGTCGATCCGAGCAGTATCGGTTCACTCCTGCTCTCGGAGCAGGAGGGCGTGACATACGCAGCTCGCCAAGATTCAGGATTACAAAATGGGCGGCGTAAGTTTCGAGGGTGCGGTTCCGAAGCCAGCGCGGCGGCTTGCGGTCGCAGCTTGTTCAGGAGCCTTCAGCGTTATCCGAACCGGATCTTGCGATACTGCAAAAAGTGCTACCGAAGACTTACGGGACACAGAGCGAGCTGATCGACGTGCTTCAGCAGCTAGTGCTTACTACCATTGATCCCCTCGCTGCGGGCGGAAACGACGAATTTTCCCGTCGGACCAACGGTTGGAGCACCCAGTTTGGCCGTTTGGTTTCAGCCGATGGAGTTCCCGCGCGACTCCCCCGGACGGGCAGCAAGGCCTGGACTATGCTGGACCGGTTGAACCGCCAAGGCTTTACTTCTTTTATCTAAATGCTTCCCGGTGCCCTCGCGAGTCGGATTCAGGTACGACGCGGGCACACAACGCCACTAGTTCGTGGAGATCGGATAATTCTTGACGGCCGTTTTGAGTGGCTCGTTGCGGGTACTGAAAACGAACTTACGTCGCTTGAACAGGCCCTCGTAGGCTACGCGGAACGGCTCTCCACGAACGTACTTTTGCTTTCCTTTGGTAACGCAGTAGGGATCCAGCGCGGTCCAAGCGGATGATTCAGTCCCATTCGATTGTTCTATCGCCAGGTTGACGAAACGAGCTATCTCATTAGTAACCCGGTAACCGAAATGCCGGTCGTACCGTTGGAGCGCCTCGTGGATCGCAATTACTGCCTGCTGCAGCGCACCGCCGAAATGAGTCGCCAGCTGATTCCAATCCTCGCGAGACGGCTAACTGCGCCATCTCTGGGAGCCGTAACTGGCGCAGCCGTCCGCGCGGCCTATTTTGTCGCGTAAATCCCCACGCGACGGGCTCGTGACGACGGATCTGCACAAGCACCTGCAGGCGACACTGGGCGAGACGTACACCGTCGAGCGGGAGCTCGGCGGCGGCGGTATGTCGCGCGTGTTCGTCGCGCGGGACGAGACGCTCGGCCGACTCGTCGTGGTGAAGGTGCTCGCACCGGAGCTAGCGCAGGGAGTCTCGGCCGAGCGCTTCGCTCGCGAGATCCGGGTCGCGGCGACGCTGCAGGCGCCGCACATCGTGCCGGTGCTCGCGGCGGGCACGACCTCGGCGGAGGCCGGGGAGCTGCCCTACTACACGATGCCTTACGTCGAGGGCGAGTCGCTGCGCGCGCGGCTCGCCTCGGGGCCGATCCCGCTCGTCGAGGCGGTCTCCGTGCTGCGCGACGTGGCGACGGCGCTCGAGCACGCGCACGGGCGCGGCGTCGTGCACCGCGACATCAAGCCCGAGAACATCCTCCTCTCGGGCCGCACCGCCGTCGTGACCGACTTCGGCATCGCCAAGGCACTGCGCCTGGCGAGCACGGGCACCCCGGAGCGGCCGACGGACGCGGCAGGCACGCTCACGCAGCTCGGCGCCTCGTTGGGCACGCCGGCCTACATGGCGCCCGAGCAGGCGTTAGGCGATCCAGACACCGACCACCGCGCCGACATCTACGCGTGGGGCGTCGTGGCATACGAGCTGCTCGCGGGGCGCCACCCGTTCGACGCGCGTGCGACGACCCAGCGGCTGCTCGCGGCGCATGTCAGCGAGGCACCGTCGCCGCTAGCCGAGCGGGCGCCCGGCGTCCCGACTGCACTCGCCGCGCTGGTGATGCGCTGCCTGGAGAAGGACCCGGACCGCCGCCCGCAGTCGGCCGGCGAGCTGCTCGCCGCGCTCGCGGCGGTCGTCTCCCGAGCGTGGCGCCCCGCGGCGTCCGCCCAGCCAGTGCTCGCGGTGCTGCCGTTCGAGAACCTCGGCCCTCCGGCCGACGCGTATTTTGCGGACGGACTAACGGAGGAAGTGCGGAGCCGCCTCGCCGGGATCGGCGGTCTGCGAGTGATTGGTGGCACGAGCGCGCGGCAGTACAGGGGCACGACGAAGGGCGCGCGCCAGATCGCGCGCGAGCTCGGCGCCACGCACGTGCTGCGGGGCACCGTGCGCTGGGAGCGCGCGCCGAACGGCGGCGGGCGCGTGCGGGTGAGCCCGGAGCTGGAGCGCGCCGCCGACCAGTCGACCGTCTGGGCGCAGCCGGAGGAGGGCCCGTACGACGACGTCTTCGCCACGCAGGCGCGGGTCGCCGAACAGGTGGCGGCCGCGCTGGACGTCGCGCTGCGCCCCCGCGAGCGCAGCGCCGTGGCCGCGCGCCCGACCCCCAATCTCGCCGCCTACGACGCGTACCTGCGCGGACGCGCACGCGAGGCGGATCCGGATTGGACCGACGCACCGGTCCGCCGCGCGACGATCGCGGAGTATCAACGGGCCGTCGCGCTCGATCCACAGTTCGCCGCCGCGCACGCGCGCCTCGCGCTGGCGTACCTGACGGAGCGCTTCTACAGCCCCGACACCGGATTGGTGGCGCGCGCCCGCGCCAGCGCGTCACGTGCGATGGCGTTCGACTCAACGGACATTGACGCGCGGCTCGCGCGCGCGCTGGTCGTCGAAGCCGACGGCGACGCGGCGGGCGCGTACCGGATGTTGGTGGCGCTGGCGCGGGGCGCGCCGAGCGACGCCATGGTCTACTTCCACATGGGGTGGGTGCAGCAGCTTATCGGGCACCATGAAGAGGCAATCCCCAGCTACGAACGCGCCGCCCTGCTCGAGCCACGGTGGCCGGCCGCTCGGGGGGAGCTCGCGGGCGCCTACGACCGCCTCTCGCGGTACCAGGAGGCGATCCGTACCCGCGAGCACGAGATCGTCCTCGCATCGGACTTCGCGGTCGTGCGCGTCTTCCAGGCGTCGTCGTATCTCCTCTGGCGCGCGGACACTGCGGCGGCGCGCCGGGAGCTCGAGCGCGGCGACCAAGGGCAGCTGGTCCCCGCGCTGACACGGTGGCTGACTGGCCCCGCGGGGCGCGCGATCTGGTGGCGCGTGATGCCGCGTGCGGTGCTCGCTGCCAAAGACACGCTGACGCTGGCCGGCTTCTCGCGGGGCGGCTCGGACGCGCCGGAGCTGTTCCATCTCATGAAGGCGCACCATTTCGCGTTCACCGGGCGCACGGACCGGGCCCGGGCGCACGCCGATTCGGTGATCGCGCTCGCTGAACCGGCACGGCGCCACGAGTCCGGCGCGGGCGCATCGACCGAGTTCGTGGTCTTGCCGCACCACCTGACGCTCGCGGAGATCCTCGCGGAGGCGTACGCGTACACCGGACGCGCTGCGGGCGCCGCGAGGGCGGTGGACCAGTACGTCCAGGAGGCGCGCCGGAACCCGCGGTCGGAACCGTTGGTCACGGCGGCGTACGTCGACGCGCGGATCGGCCGCCGCGACCTCGCCGTGGCGCGACTTACGGAGGCGCTCCGCCTCCCCTCAGGAAATCTCATCTCCCGCGCGCTGCTCCGGGCCGATCCATCGTGGGCGCCGCTGCGCGGGCATCCCGGCTTCGAGCGGCTGATCGCCGGAGGCAAGCCATGACGCGCTCCGTCGCCGACGACGCTCGCGCAGCGCCTGGAGTGCGTCCCGTCGCTTGGAAGCGGATACCAGCGGCAGCTGCTCGGGGACGAAGTGCCTGATTTCGGGAAGCCCGTCATGCAACGATGCGAGTGAAAGCCTAACGCGACGGAGTTTAGCTGCGGCGTGCAGCTACACAGGCGCGACTAACTCTAAGTAACGACTAACTCGCCAGGCGCTCAACCCAACGACATGGGCGCGCTGTCAGCTACAACTCCTCGTTAGGCCGCGGGATCCTGGCATTCGAGAGTCGCCGCACCCGGCTGTTATTTAATATCCAGCGCTGCCTTGATCGCGGCGGCCGCGACGCTCTCGCCAATTTTGGTTGCCACGCTGAGCGACCACTTCCCGGCCTTCGCGAGCAGCCCGATGGCCTTCGATCGGTCTCCGCTCTTCGCCGCGACCTCCGCCTCGGTAACAGCTGCAATCGCCGTGGGTTTGTGAGGTGTATCGGGCTCCTGTTGCAGCGCCGCGCGCAGCGCGACCAGTCCGCGCGCAAGTTTTTCGAGGTCGATGTCCTCGGCCGCTTCAGTGAGCGTCTGATTGACGGTGAAACCGGAAGCCTGTCCGCCGGGATTCACTACCACTCCCGCCTGCTTGATTTCCTGGCTCATGATGACCTGCTCGATCGACAGGGTGATGTTCGGCGGCGGCGGAACTTCGGCCGGCATCGGTATGCTCGTTCCGAATCGGAACTCGATGTTCTCTCGAATGTAGTTGCTCGTGCAATGTGCGGCCGTGAAGCGGAGCAGCTCCTGCGTGCGCTTGCGCCGGCTGTCAGTGACGATGTTGCCTCCGGTCACCCGCACGCGCTCCAGGACCATCTCGTGAGTGAGCGTACGTCCGTCACGCGGCGACCACGCCATCAGGTCTCTCAGCTCTTTGGCCGACCACCACTCGGTCTTGATGGCGACCTCATGGAAATCAAGGTCGGCCGCGATCGGCGTCGCTCTGACGTGCGAGACCATCACGACCTCGCGCAACCGCTGGTCGACGTAGAAGACCGGGACGACGTAGGTGAAGGCATCCAGCTCGTCTGCGTGCAGCATCTCCGGACGACGTGCCGATGCGACGATGGCTCCGCCGAAGGTCGGCCGCTTGAGCTGCTCGCGGAGAAACCAGTGCGCCGCCGGATGAGCGCGGAGGCTCGGGAAGAGGTTGTCGATGTCCTCGATGAGGACGACGCCCTGCCGCAGCTTCTTCGCAGCGTTAAAGTGCTTCGTGAGGCTGACGTCCGGCTTCTTGAGAACGTCCACCGCATCGATCTCGAGCTTTTCTCGCGCCCCTTCCGTGCAGATGGACTCGGCGGCGAAGGTTTTGCCGCAACCGCGCGGGCCGTACAGAAGGACGCCTTCGGTGAACGTGCCAAGCTGACCGTCAGGCCAAGGGTCGGTGCCCGAATTCATCCATAGCTCGTAGACATGCGCGTCGATCGGGATTAACTGCGTCATGGCCATAGCGTACAACTCTCGACCACGATAATACGAGAGACGCCTAACATAGTCCATCAGCACGGGGTGTCATCGCACGCGCGCGGGCGAAGAGCGCGAGCGGTTCGATGTCAGCGAACGAGGAGAGGAGGACTGAGCCGGCTCTGTTGCAATCCGCACTCGACTCGGCCTAACTCTCCGGTTCAGCGGCAGGCCGCGCAGCGGACCGTCCGCTGCAACCGGTTGTTATGTGGCCGTATATATGAGTACGACGTGCAGCACCAACCATGGTGGAACAATCAAGAATTGTCTAAGGGTCGATTCAGAATCCAAAGAG
>DASQFN010000002.1 GCA_035633115.1 Gemmatimonadaceae bacterium
GCAGATATTGTTGTCGAGCGGCGCGCCGGCATTACGCAGGAACAGCGTCAGCTCCGGCCAATGCTTCTTCATGTAGGTGATGGCTTGACCGAGGCCGGAATTAGGCTCCACCAGATGCAGTGTGAACTGCTCGGTTAACCAGTCCTGCAGCGCCTTCATCAGCGGCTCGCTGTGGATTTGATGGAAGCGCAACCGCTCTTCCGGCGAGCTGCGGTCCTCGCGGCAGCGGGCGTCGTTCCTATACACCTCGGCCAGCGTTTCCAGTACGAAGCGGCATTCCTCGGGGAAGTGGGGCGCGACCTCGACATACTTTCGTCTGGCGTGCGCGATGCAATTCGCGACGATGGTTTTGAGCGGCCCGACGAGATTGCGCGACAGCGCATCGCACATCTGAATCGGCGGACTCAAGTCCGCGGCCCGGTGCGCGAGCACCTTAGCCAGGTTCTCTCCGGCGTGGCTACGGCCGGTGAAGAACAGCGCGACGCTCTTCCCCTCGCGCGTCGATACGATGCCCGAGGTAAATACTCCGGTGCGTTCCGAGCGTTCCGCCTCGCCGGGCTCGGCAAACGCCTCGCTCGCGGCGCCTTCTTTCAGGTGAGCGAGGATGGTCATCGTCGTGTCGTCGTTGTAGACCACCTCGCCTTGCGCCGCCTGGCGGATCAGCTCCTTGAACGCCGGCTTGACCCGCGCGGCGGTCTTCGCGGCGATCTCCCATTGAGTAGATGCCGGCAGCGGGATGCCGAGGCTTTCCTGCCGCCCCGCCAGCCGGTAGAACGGCACCCCGCTGCCATACTTCAAGAGCGCGATCATGCTCGCGCAACCGGAGTCGTACTTCTCCGTCCCGACGCCCTCGGGCGCCGGCGCCGTGAACACCTCCAGACAGAGATTGCAGCGCAGCTTGGCGAGCTCGTAGACGGTCGCGGCCAAGGGCGCCTGGCCCTGGACCCGCACTAGCACGCCCGGCTTGGCGGCAGCGTAGAGCTTTCCCCGGCGGCATTCCGGGCACAACGCGCCAGACTCGAACGAAGGATGCTCGACCGGGATCCGGGTTGCCCCCGCGTAGGCTAAAGCGCTGTTGCGGCCGTGTCCCGGGTGCGGCGGCGCGGCGTCCGCTGCGGGCGACGGCGGGACATCGGGTTGCACCGCCGCGACCACTGCCTTCAGCACCTCCAGCGTCTTCTCCGTGCTGGCGCCGAACAGGATCTGGCGCAGGCGATGGATCGTCGTCGTCTTGTTCTCGACCAACTGCAGGAGATACACCAGGGTATCGAAGACCGCCTTGAGCCGCCTGTATTCCGCGTCCGAGAGCGCGCCTCGCGCGTGCTCGAGAATCGCCTCGAGTTCCTGCCGGTCCACGGGCTCGATCGCCGGCTTCATTGAATCTCCGAGAGCCGCTGGCGAAAGTCCTTGCTGAGCGGATAGCCCAGCACGTCCTTGACCGAGCGGTTGGGTGTCCAGGTCGGCGCGTCCTTGCCGCGCCCGGTGGTCCGCCCCAAGCGGATCCAGTTGGCGGCGAGATAGCAGGCGCCGCGGAAACGCTCGGGATCGACGAAGGTTTCGAGAAAGACAATCGGGTGGCCGTAGAGACGCTGCCAGTCGTCCGATAGCCCGCGCGCGATGCGGCCGAGGAGGTGCGAGGCCAGATGCGGCACCTTGACCCACGGGACAATGAGAAAGCGCGGGTTGTAGGCGATGAAGCGGATGTTCTTGCGCCGCGCCGCGACCGACCAGCCGATGAAGCGGTCGCGGCACCCCAGGTGGCGCGGCGCCGAGGACCACGCGAGACAGGCGATCGGCCGGCCCTGCGCCACGACCAGGTACTTGAGCTGCTCACCGACCGGCTGCGTGTAGCCGAGGTAGTGGTGCTGCGCGATCAGGCTGTTGAACAGCGCTTCGTCCGCGGTGCGCCGCACCTGACTCACCGCGAGCGGCCGGAGTTCGGCGAGGTTAGCCTGGAGCGGCCGCGTATCGACGCTAACCACTGCCGGTGGGCGGCGTTCGGCGAGCGGATTGGGCGGGCAATAGCGCACCGACGGCAGTTCGATCAAGCCGTCGCGATGCAGCTTCAACATCAGCCCGCGGCACACCATGTCGCGCGGCGCGCCGTTGGTTTGCACCCAGTTCCACGCTGCGCACAGCTTCTTCGACAGCTCGCGCCGGCTCGCCCGCGGATTGCCCGCGATGAGTGCGCGGATGAAGGTTAGGTCGCGGTCGGTGATGACCCGGCGCCGGTAGTTGAGCTGCGTTTCCATGGCCGGCAGCGTAGCAGCGCCGGCGGTGGAACGCAAGAGCCACGCAACGATGGTGTTCTTGGTCTTTACTGCGCCATGCTGAGCCGACGCCACGCCGGCGCCGCTTTGACTTGCGCCGGGTCGCCGCCCATCAGGAGCACCTGCAGCTCATGCGCCGCCAGCGCTCGCGTCTGTTCCGCGGCGCGCGTCGGCCAGTAGCGGAAGCGTCCGCTGGAGAGGCGTTTCTGACACATCCAGAACCCTTGGCCGTCATACGTGAGCGCTTTGATCGCGGTGCGGCGGCGGTTGACGAAGACAAACAGCCAACCGGAGAACGGATCGGCCTGGAGCTCCTGCTTGCAGAGTCTCGCCAAGCCGTCGATGCCACGGCGGAAATCGACCGGCTCGACCGCCATCAGAATACGCGTCTGCGGCGTCACCGGGATCATGCGGCGCCGCCTAAGACCACCCGGCACAGATCGATGAGGAGCGCCGCGCTCGCCGTCGCCGGCAGCTCGATCTTCATCCTTCCGCCGCGTGGCCCCTCCAACTCGATCCGGCATTCCGATACGCCCGCCGGCTGCGGCGCCAAAAGCTCCACGAACGCCGGCGACTCCGGCGCCTTCTCAGAGCGCGTCGTCGATTGCGCGAGCCGCTTGCGTTTGTTGTACTCGAGGCCCAGCGCGCGCGCCGTCCGATGCACGCCATGCTGCCTTGTCAGCTGCACGGCAACAGCCCACAGGCTATCCGGTATCGGCGCTCCCGCCGCGCGGGTCTCGCGCCAACGCGCAAAGCGCCTCCGCGCCTGCGCCATTCCCGCGGAAGATGCGGCCGTCGTTCTTGTAACGGGAGATGCTGTCGTCGTTCTCGCAGTCATCTGTCTGTCCTCCGTGCCTTCGCCGGCAACAGACGGACAGTACCAACTGCGAGCAGGTCAAGTCATGCAGGCTTGCCGGAAGGACACGGCCTGGTGAGTATCCGAGCACTGTGGATGAAGGCGCACGGATACGCCTAACGATTCACTTGTGCTCCGCTCTTCTGAACCGCCCGGTGCGGACCCGCATGCCGGGTGGTAATGGAATGGACGCCCCCCTTCCTCACGCGGCATCGAGGTGCCAAAGTGGAGATGCGAATCAACCACTGACTGAAAGGAGCGTCCAACATGAAGATTACGACAGTAGGCATCGATTTGGCAAAGAACGTCATTCAAGTACACGGCGTGGATGAACGAGGCAAGCCAGTGTTGAAGAAGCAGCTCAAGCGCGACCAAGTAGGATCGTTCTTCGCCAAGCTGGAGCCGTGCCTGATCGGCATGGAAGCGTGCGGCAGTGCCCACCACTGGGCAAGGAAGCTGCAGGGGGTTGGGCACACGGTGAAACTAATGGCGCCGCAGTTCGTCAAGCCGTACGTGAAGACGAACAAGAACGACGTGGCGGATGCGGAAGCGATCTGCGAG
>DASQFN010000003.1 GCA_035633115.1 Gemmatimonadaceae bacterium
GAGCGCTCTCTCCTGGGGATAGAGACGAAGTGGGGCGTGTCCTTTCGCGCCTCCGAAATCACCGCGGGGCGCATCTTGGAGCCCGGCATTGCGGCGCGCGGTAGATGATCCGGGCACTCACAGGGAGAAAGAAAAGAACCATGCGAAAACCGCTACGAAAATTATCACTAATCATCGCAATCAGCTTATTAGGCGTGGCGTTCATCGTCAGCCCGCTAAGATTACCGATCGCTGAGGCCTCGAGTCACCGGGAAGCACCGTTGATCTCTGCTGATCCGCTGGCCGACGGCACAGACGTGTACGCGTTCATCAGCCCTGACCGGCCGAACTCCGTCACGATTCTGGCCAACTACATCCCGCTCGAAGAACCTGCGAGCGGCCCGAACTTCTTCAAGTTCGACGACAGCGTGCTCTACCAGATCCGGTTCGACAACAACGGCGACGGCAGACTAGACCTGGCCATCCAGTTCCGCTTCCGAACAGTCGTCGGCAACCCAGACACGTTCCTCTATAATACGAACACGATTGACAACCTGTCCGACCCGGACTGGAACGTTAAGCAGTTCATGGATGTGACGGCGCTGATCCGTCAGGGCGACCCGGCCGTGCCGACGTTTACCACATTTGTTCTCGGTACGAATTTGCCGACGCCGCCGGTCAACATCGGTCCTCGCTCGACGCCGAACTATGAAACCAACTTGGCAGAACCGGCCATCAGCACGATCCCGACCAGTGCTGGCGATATTAAAGTTTTTGCCGGTCAGCGCGATGAAGCTTTCTATGTTGATTTGGGTTCAATTTTCGATCTACTCGGCCTCCGCCCTTTCAATTCAGCTCATTTAGCTCCGCTTGCAATTTCCCACGGCGTGGACGCCACCGCGGGCTACAACGTCCACACTATCGCGATTCAGATTCCGACCCAGTTCCTGACGGCGACGGGCGCGCTGCCGACGGGGCCGACCGATCCACACGCCATTCTCGGAATCTATTCGACGGCCAGTCGCCCCGGTACACGAGTGCTCAACACTAACGGCACGAAGACGGAGAACCCGGCTGACTGCGGCACCGCGACGTCTCCTGGCGGGATAGCCCCGACCTCAGGCTGCGTGCAGGTTTCGCGCATGGGCAACCCGCTCTTCAACGAGTTGCTCATTCCAATTGGCAGTTCGCCGACCATCTCGGAGAACGACAAAGACAAGTACAACGCGGAGCTGCCGGCTACCGACATGAACCGGCAGGACTTTGTGCGCGGAACGGCGTCGCGGCCGGTTGAGCCGGTGGCGCTCATCAACCTGCTTTACCCGCCCCTCAACGACGCCCCGACCTCGGGACGTAACGACCTAGTGCGGGTCTTCCTGACGGGCGTTCCAGGAGCCACGCGGTTCCCGTTCCAGAACGACCCGAACGATCCGACCGCGGGGCCGGGATCGGCTCCGGCTGAGTACATTCGTCTGAACACAGCGATTCCGGCGACGGCGCCCGGGTCGGTAAATCGACTCGGCTTTATCGCAGGCGACAACGCCGGCTACCCGAACGGGCGGCGCTTAAACGACGACGTCGTTGACATCACCTTGCGCGTGGCGGCGGGTGTACTGCTGCCCGGCAACGCGTGCGCCGGTGGCAC
>DASQFN010000004.1 GCA_035633115.1 Gemmatimonadaceae bacterium
TGTCAAAGACCATTAGAAATGTCCCCTGAATTAAACCATTAGAAATGTCCCCTGGTTTTGGGTTTCAGGTTTGATAGCTCTTGTATTGGGTTGCGGGGTGAAGAACACTCAGAAACTCTCACTGAGTGAGGGCTTGACGACGTTGCCTTTCTGCCATGTGTGCAAGCGCTTCGGAATGGTTCAGCCTGCGCCAAGGATGTGTTGCTGCAGGCTTGTTGGGAATTTTCGGCCCAGCATTTGTTTCAACCTTCGCCGGCTCTGAAGCGCCCACGCGCCTTGACGCTAGCTGCAGTGATGGAAGTGGCACTCCAGCGCTCATACAGGTACGACCCAGACTGAGCGGCACTATTACCGGCTCCCACGCTAGTTCGCGCTCTCGGCCCTCCAGCGTGCGCACGATGAGGCGGATCGCTCCGTCCTCGCTCTCTCGCACCAGAAGCCACACGCCCGGCGAGCAATAACGCTTGGCCTCGCTTGTGGGCAACACGTGCAGCAATCGCTTCTCGTAGTGTACTACCCACCCTTTGCCCAGCACACGCTTCCTCTCCAGACAGAACACAGCGGCCAGATCGATCTTCTCGTCGAGCGCCGAATGAAAGTCCACGCCGCTGCCCGCCCGCACTGCGTAGCGAGCGTTGTGGGCTGGAAGGTAGCTGGTCTCCAGGAAAGCATTGGCAGCCTCATACGTGGCGATACCCTCGAGACGCATCTTCTTCACCAGCCGGTCCTGGTTCGTCCCATGACTACGCTCCACACGCCCCTTCGCTTCAGGACTCTTTGCCGCTATGACTTCGATCCCAAGCTTGCCGCACATGAGGCCGAACTGGCTCAACGCCTCGCTCCCACGCTCGATTTGCTTTCGCGAGCCGGCCGCGATATAAAGCGTCTTGCGGTCGGCGTAGATCGCTCGCGGTACGCCGTAGCTCTCGATCCACCTCCGCAACAACACCGCCGCCCTCCACAGCGTCTCCTCCTTCCCGAAACGGCTCAGCTCCCTTCCCGTGCCGTCGTCGATCAGCGTTATGAGGCAGGCCCTGGGTCCGCGACCTTCGAACCAGTCGTGGAAACTCCCGTCGATCTGCAACAGCTCGCCGAAATGCTCACGCCGCGCACGCACATGGTGCTGATGCCTCGATCGCCGCCGCCTGGTCCAGAGCTTCCCCTCCTGCATCCAGCGCTTCAGAGTGCTCACCGGTAGCACTATCCCGTGGTCGTCCCAAAGATGCTCTGCTACGAGCGTCGGACCGAAACGCTGCCCAGCCCCCGCTGACGCCGGACCGCTATAGAGCTCCCTCACAAGTCCCAACACTTGTCTACGCTCTGTCTCTGGACGCCCACGGTTCGAGCGCCGGCCCACATTCCCATGGATCAGGCCCTTTACGCCACCCTCGCGAAAGCGCTTGTAGAGCCGCTTCACCTGCCGGTAGCTCAAACCCAGCATCCCAGCCGCGTCAGCTAGTCTCAAGCCCTCACCACGTACTCTCGCCATTACCGCTCCCCGATCCCGCTCCCTGAGGCTCATAGCTGTCCGCTCCACGTCCACTCTCCTCTATCAGGAGAGCGCTAC
>DASQFN010000005.1 GCA_035633115.1 Gemmatimonadaceae bacterium
TTGGCTGAGTTGGCACACAGATCGGCACACTAGACCAGAGCCTTCTCGAGGCTCGCGCGGAGGTCGGAAGTTGTTTCGCCGTTCATCATGTCGCGCGAGGATCACGCTATTGTCGAGACGCATCGTAGAATATGTGGTCAGCTCTAACGGGCGGTGATGAGCTTCTTGACTGCGATCTGCTCGTCCGTAGGTTCCTCCACTCCGCTCACTCATTCCGGTATCTGCCCTGGCTCTCGCGATCGAGCGATTGCGCTCGTCACTCTCCAACGCGTACACGATCGATCGCGAGCTCGGGCGCGGTGGCATGGCGACGGTGTATCTCGCGCAGGATTGCAAGCACGACCGCGTCGTCGCACTGAAGGTTCTTCATCCGGATCTGGCGGCTTCGCTCGGTCCGGATCGCTTTCTGCGCGAGATCAAGCTCGCCGCCAGACTCAATCACCCGCACATCCTGCCGCTTCACGATTCCGGCGAAGCTGACGGCTTTCTTTACTATGTAATGCCGTACGTGGAAGGCGAATCGCTTCGCGAGCGACTCGATCGGGAGCGCCTACTTCCGGTAGATGAAGCGGTTCACCACGCGCGCGCGATTGCCTCGGCCCTCGATTACGCCCACCGTCAGGGAATCGTGCATCGCGACATGAAGCCGGAAAACGTTATGCTTTACGAGGGTGAGGCGATGGTGATGGATTTCGGCATCGCCAAGGCGGTGAGCGCGGCCGGCTCCGAGACACTGACCCAGACGGGAATGATGGTGGGAACTCCGGCGTACGTCAGTCCCGAGCAGGCAGCAGGCGATGTCAATCTCGATGGGAGAAGCGATCAATACAGTTTGGCTTGCGTCCTTTACGAGATGCTCAGCGGTGAGCGGCCGTTCACCGGTCCGACGCCCCAGGCCATCATGTCAAAACGGTTCACTGAGACCGCCAAGCCGCTGCGCGCCGCACGCAACACTGTTCCGGAGTATGTCGAGCGCGCGGTGACCAAAGCCATGTCTACCGATGCCGGCGAGCGATTCGCTACTGCCTCGATGTTTGCGCAGGCGCTCGCGTCCGGACTCGCAACTCCTACCGACACCCAGACGATTCCTCAACCGGTCGTGGCTGCCGCGAAATCGGTTGCCGTCCTACCGTTCGCTAATATGAGTCCGGATCCGGAGAATGAGTATTTCACCGATGGAATGGCCGAGGAAATCATCAATGCCCTAACCAAGATCCAGTCGCTTCGCGTTGCATCTCGCACGTCGTCATTCGCGTTCAAGGGAAAGAATGAGGACATCAATGAGATCGGCCGCAAGCTCAGGGTCTCGACAGTTCTCGAGGGAAGTGTCCGAAAGATGGGCAACCGCCTTCGCATCACCGCCCAGCTTGTGAACGTCGCCGACGGCTACCACCTCTGGTCCGAGCGATACGACCGCGAGATGGAAGACGTCTTCGCGATTCAGGACGACATATCGCAGGCAATCGTCAAGGCGCTCAGGGTGATTCTGAGCGAAGGTGAGAAAAAAGCGATCGAGAGCTCGCGCACTGACAATCTCCAGGCTTACGAATTCTACCTGCGTGGCAGACAGTTCTTCGAGTTCCGTCGCAAGAGTCTCGAATATGCGCGGCAGATGTTCAAACGAGCGATCGAGCTGGATCCCAACTACGCCCTCGCTCACGCCGGGATCGCCGACTGCTGCTCTCTTCTCTACATGATGTTCGACGCGCGCGAATCGAATCTCAAGCAGGCAGAAAGCGCCAGCAACACGGCCCTTCAACTCGCTCCTGACCTGGCGGAAGCGCATTTATCTCGCGGAATCGCGTTCTCTCTGAGCAAGAACTACAGTGACGCAGAACGGGAGTTCGAGAGGGCAACGCGGCTCGATCCAAAATTGTTCGAGGCGCAGTATTTTTGGGGTAGAGCCTGCCTTGCGCAGGGTCGCGACGCCGAAGCGGTGAAGTTTTTTCAGGTCGCATCCTCGCTCCGTCCGGACGACTTTCAGGCGCTCTGTTTTCTCGGCCAGGCCCACAAGTCTCTTGGCCAGATCGCCGAGTGCGATGCGGCGAACCGCCGCGCGCTGATGCTCATACAGGATCGACTGGAACTGAATCCAGACGACGCGCGCGCCTGGAATCTCGGCGCGGGGTTACTCGTTGGGCTGAACCAGACAGAGAGGGCGATCGAATTCATGAAGACGTCCGTGGCGATAGATCCGGACGATCCGCAGCTTCTATACAACGTTGCCTGCGCCTACGCCGTATTGGGACGCACCGAGGAGGCGCTGGCGTCGCTTGAGCACGCAGTCGATAAAGGCTACGGGCACAAGGATTGGCTGGTGCACGACCCAGACTTCTACTCTCTTCGCGAGACGCCGCGATTCAAAGCGATCGTAGAAGGCATGTAGGAGCTGAAATGACCCGGGCGGGTCTCGAACCCGCGACCTACGGATTAAAAGTCCGTTGCTCTACCAGCTGAGCTACCGGGTCTGACGATGGTTCGCTCTAAACCTAGCGAGGCGCTGGCAAACCGCGCCACGCGATCGCGCCGCTCACCCGCCGGGGTGACTATCGCGGATCGAGCGAGCAGGCGAGCTCTGCAACTGTGCCCGGCTTCTTCTTTTTCCCGCCCTCGCTGATGAGCACAACGCTTCCGCTGGTCGCCCCAAATGCCACACCCTCACCCTGCGGTTCGTTCAGGGACTTCAGATCCATGCGCATCGCGGCGGGCGACCCGCCAGCGAAGTCGCGTGTTCTGTAAAAGGCGACGTCCCCGTTTGTCCGGAGCACGATCCATCGGCCATCCGCGCTCATGTCCGCGCCGGTGATTCGTTCATTCTTGCTCGCCTTCCCGTCGGAAAGTCTGCGGACCAGCTTCAGTGTCGCAGTGGTCCCACCGGCCGCGGGACGCGAAAGGCGATACACTGCGCTCCCTTCACCCTCGCCCTTGGTAACTATATGAATAGTGCCGTCGGGAGACACGAATAGAGCCTCGGCGTCGTGCGGACCGTCAGGGTACTTTGCTCGAATTGCCTCCACACGAGCAGAGCTTGTCGCGCTCGGAGCCGGCTCTGCAACACGATAAATGACGACGTCGGATCTCTTCGCGCCGTTGTCGCCGATGTCGCCGACATACAGGCATTGACCACTCGGACATGGTCCAAGATCGATGCTCTCCCAGTCGTCGACCCGCGCGCCGGTCAGGCGAACGCGCCCGCGGGCTTTGCCTCCGCGGTCAACCGCGTAGGCATAAGGCTCACCCGAGTCGTTATGCGTCCAGATGATCCCAGGATGACCGACGCTGACGGCGGCTCCGCTCGCCTCGGACAGCCCGTCGGGCAGTGTTACAAGCTTGCCGCGCAGCTGGCAGACTGCGAGGGCGTTTTCGTCGGACGCCTTCGCTGCAGCGGGTTGTTCGAGCAACGCGAGCGCAGCTTTCGCAGTTTCCCCCAGACTAATATCGCGCGCTCGAGAACTACGTGTCACAATACCCAAGGTTATCAGCAGTGCGGCGATGCCGACGCCAATAGTCCCTGCACGCAACTTTCTGCTACGCGCGCTGCCACCCGATTTACCCGGATTCGCCAGCGAGGCTGCCTTGCGCAGCACATCCCGGAGCCCGGGATCCTCTACGGTGTCCCTGCTGTCTTCGAGAGGCACCCAGCGTCTCTCTCTAACGTCTTCTTCCGGCCAAGAGGGAGCTTCGGAGGTCACACGCATCAGGAAAACTTCAACCCGGGCTTCCTCTCCGCCGTGCGTATACTGGTCGAACGGAACCTTGTCGATCTTACCCTTGATTCCGGCTTCCTCAAACGCTGCGCGACGCGCTGACTTCCGTGAGCCGACGTCTTCGTCAATTCGGCCTTTGGGGATTACCCAATTACCGCTTCCAGTGGCGGTCACGAGCAACACTTCCGGCGTCCCATTCCGAACCCGGCAGGCAACCACTCCGGAATGAGTGGGTTCGTCGGTTGAAGCATTGTCTTTTTTTGGCACGGGGAACCTTTTCTTCTGAGAATTGATGCCTGGTCGGCCAGGAAATCGACCGAGCCTGGCGCTCCTCCGGACACATCCTTTCAATTCGCGGGCCTTTCTGGAAGGCGCCGTGTCCTGTCCGGCCTTACTGTCGCCCGGTGGCCCTGGCGGCGGCCTGCTGCAGCAGAATCGCCGTCGCGGGGTCGATGGCGAGAGTCCGACCGCTCAATGGCCCGCGTTCCAAACCTATGCCGACGGCGAGCGCGTCGATTGGATCGGGCCGGAAAAATCGGAGCGCCCAGCATCGGCTACGACACTGGGCGCTGAGGCCGGAGGAGGCGAGATCACAAAGTACGTCGCGATCGCCGCGCTGGTCGCGTCGTTGCTTGAGCCTCGGTCTCGCCCTGCGGCCGAGGCCCGCCGCGTAAGATCCGCTAGCGGGCTTTTCTCAGCTCCACGCTGCCGTTAACAGTGCTCATTTTGATTCGCCGTCCGCCGCGGCCAATCGTGCCTTCGGCGTGGCGGGGACCGAATTTGCCGGTGATGGTGACCGGGAAATCGCTCGAGATACCGCCGTGCATCGTATCGAGCGTCACGTTGGCATCGAGCGACGACGGCGTCTCGACTGTGATCCCTCCATTGACCGTGCTGAACTTCATGTCGCCTTCGCGCGACAGAGCTCCCATCCGCGCGGTGATGCTTCCGTTGACAGTCGACGCGCTCACCGGCCCGGAGCTGGTGGTCACCCGGACGCTTCCGTTGACTGTATTCGCGGTGACCTGGCCGGAGGCATCGCTCACTTCGAGACCACCGTTGACAGTGCTGGCACGAACCTCGGAGCCGACGCCCCGAACCGTCATCGCACCGTTCACTGTGCCCGCCCCAACCCGCACGCCCCGCGGAACCTGCACGGTGAATTTCACGGAGACATTCCGGTTGCGACGCCGGTCGTGGTCGCCCGATGAATGCAGTCCGTCCTCGTCACACCGGTCATTCTCGAAGTTCAGCGCGCAAATCCGGATGTCGCCTCCGCTCTGAACGACAGCGAAGCTCACATCGCGAATGTCGCCGTTGCGGCCCGGGTTCTTTTCCGCCCGCACGTGGACCTGATTGTCCGAGCTCGGGGTGATGGTCACGGCCCCGTTCACGTTCGAGAGCCTGAACCAGCGGCCGGAGTCGACTCTTCCCTGCCACGTCCAGACCTCGACATCACGGCCAAGACCTGTTTGCGCCGCAGAGGTGTCTGGCACGGCCATGATGGCCGCCGCGAGCATTCCCACAAGGGCAAGTCTCATTGTGTCATTTCCTGGTATCGCGGCCGTCGCCACGCTGAATTTTTATTTGTCCGCTGAACGTCTCCGCGACGATGCGGGACCGGCCGTCGCCGATCTTGAATTCGATGTTGCGGGTGGAGCGCCTCGTACTCGTCGGCTGAAGCGTCACCGGAAAATCGCTGTCGATCCCGCCGCTGAATGTCTCGATCATCACCTGCGCTCCGACATCCGCGGGAAGCGAGAGCCAGAGCGAGCCTGAGTGTGACTTGAATTCATACGTACCTGCAGGGTCGAAAGTGCCAGTGTAGGCTATCCGGCCGCTCACCGTCCCGGCGCGAACGTATTTCGAGCGCGCGCCGGTAATGGAGATGCGGCCGCTCACCGATTCGCTCTCGACGTCGCCGGTGACGTCGAGCACTTCCACGCGCCCGCTCACCGAGCTCGCGCGCACGTCGCCGGCAACCTGCGAGACAGACACGTTACCCGACACGCTGGCGGCCTTCACCTTTCGCGCAGCGTCGGTGACGATCACGCCGGCGCTGACGGAGTTCACGTCGACTTCACCCTTGGTCCCGCGCACCGAAATCGGCCCCGAGATCGAGTTGGCGAGAACGCGCGTGCCGGCGGGAACGGTTACCTCGAAGCGGGCGTCACCAGCCCCGTGCGCGCAGTTGGCTCCATAGTCGTCCCTGCAGCGCCGCCCTCCCGGATCAACCGAGAGCCTGAGGCGCCCGCCCGTCGCGTCGAAGCGAATCTCGCCTCTCGTGCTCGTGGCACGAACGCGGGCCTGCGAGCCGCTGCCGCCAACGACCTCGATACGCCCGGACATGAGCGACAAGTCTACCGTCGCCTGACGGTCGAGCGTGACGGTCGTGTCCAGTGACTCTCTATGGTCCCTCTGTGCCTGTGCCGTCGCAGTAACACACGCGACAAGCGCCAGGCTCGAGAGCACCACTTTAACAATCATTTGCACTCCATTTATGTCCTCGAAGGCAGCAGCGCCACCGTTCGAAGGAGCTCGACCTTCTTGTCGAGCGCATTGTTCAATTGATCAACCAGGAACCCGCTTCTCGGGTCGCGCGCGAGCGCGGCCCGGCTCTGCTTCACCGCAGCGTCTATGACCTTGAGACTTTCCTCGATTACGGAAACAGTCGCCGGGTCGAGCTCGCGCCGCCTTTCGGTGATGATTGTCTGCAACCGCTGGATCTCGTCCCCGTAGGTCATTTCGCTCGCGGTTCGCGTCGTCCCGCTGGAGCGTGACACGAGCGCCGCCGACGGCTCGCCACCCCGCAATGTCGGCCTGAC
Organism: Gemmatimonadaceae bacterium; assembly: GCA_035633115.1. Lineage (NCBI taxonomy): Bacteria > Pseudomonadati > Gemmatimonadota > Gemmatimonadia > Gemmatimonadales > Gemmatimonadaceae > Gemmatimonadaceae bacterium. Next base: position 6,533 of record DASQFN010000005.1, read on the forward strand.
CGGTGACGCAGCGGCCTCTGGCTCGCGTGATCCCGCGGAGGATTCCACCGCGACCGCGCCCGACTGAACGTCGTCTTGTCCGCCATCAGGCAGCGGGCTGCGCGCCGGCTGCGTCGGAATCGGCGATTCCTGCACAACAGTCGCGACTCGCGCCGAGGGGACGAGTGTTCTCGATGTGACAACGTACGTCACGCCCGCTGTGCCGATTACCAGGGCCGCGGCCGCCGCAGCCGCGAGTGGTATCCAGCGGCGCGGCATGGCCGGACGCGAGGGAACGCTGAGCGGCAGAACTGCCGGTGCGATTCTCTCGGAAATGCCCTTCCACAAGTCGCGCGACGGTGCGAGGACCGGCAATCGGCCCGCTTCGGACCGAATTGCGCCGATGTCGCGCATGATTGCACTGCACCTCACACAACTCGCCACGTGCTGATCCACGCTTGCGCGCGAAGCGACATCGAGCGTCTCCTCGAGGTACTCGAGAAGCACATCGTCGACTCGAGCGCATGTCATCGTGATGGGTCGGTTCGTCATCGGTTCAGTGCCTCCCTCAATAGCAGTCTGGCGCGATGAAGCTGCGCCTTGCTGCCACCTGCCGTGATGCCACAGAGCTGCGCAATCTCTTCGTGCTTGTAGCCTTCAACGTCGTGCAGCACGAAAATCTGCCTTGCTCCGGGCGGTAAAGAATCAATTGCTGCCGCCAGGTCCATTCTGTCGGCGTCGCGCGGCACTGTTGCTGCCGCTGCAAAAATTCCCTCGCCGACCTCGTCATCGTCTTCCTTCACTCGCTTTCGCGCGCGGCCCTCGTTCTTCCGGTCCGTCAGCACGATGTTCACTGCAATCCTGTGAATCCAGGTCGAGAAAGAGCTTTCGCCTCTGAACTGCGGCAGCTTTTCCCAGGTCCTCACGAACACGTCCTGCGTCAGCTCTTCTCCCCGGACTCTGCTTCCGCACATCCTCGTGCAGAGCGTGAAAACCCGGTTCACATGCGCCTTGTACAGCCGCTCGAACGCGCGCCTGTCGCCAGACGCTGCTAGAGCGACATCCGCCGCGTCTCCGGCGGGTACCATGGGCTGCATCAAGACAGCTGCAGACAATCGAGGCTCGTCACTCTTTTTGTTGCTGAATCAGATACTTGCCGACGTCAAATGGTTTGAAGTCGCGACGACTCAGCGACGCGCTATCGAGAGCGGACCGTTGTGCGTGATTGCGCGGATCGTTGGACCACCGGATCCGAGCGTGGTAGAAATGCTGCGACCGATTCTGCCGCTCACGGTAACCGGGAACCCAAGACTCATGGGGCCGTTGTTGGTGCCCGCCTCGAGGTGCGCAGAGTATCCGTCCGGAATTCGGAGCGACAGCGGACCATTCCGCGTCTCCGCGTCGAGGCCGCTGCCTTCCCATCTTGCGCCCGTGAGGACGATCGAGAGCGGACCATTGCTCGAGCGCGCCCGCACATTTCCCGAGAGCCCACGCAGCGCCAGCGGTCCATTCCGCGTTTCCAGCTCCATGTCACCCGAAATATCTTCCACGCTCACCGGGCCATTCGACGTTGTCAGCCGAAGATCCGACCGCCTTGGCGCCCAGATTATCAGATTGGCCGACCACCACGCGTCGTCGAGATTGCTCGGTCCCTCTGCGCGAATGTTCGAGCCACTTACGACAGTTCCCACCCGACGCGCGATGTCGCGAGCTTCGGCCATGGTTCTTGCCTGAGCCTGAATCCGCGTCGTGATCGTCAGTTTGTCTCCCGCCGCCCCAATCACGGACACGCCGCCGTTCCGCAGTCCATCGACCGTGAGTGGCCCGCGCGGCGCGGGCGCCTCAGTATGTCTGACCTCGCAGAACCTCTCACGGTAATCGCGGTCGCGGCCGTAGTTGCAGTCGGCCAGCCACTCAGCGTCGCTCTGGCGAGGAGACCCGCGCTGTGCCGAGGCGCTGACAGGGGGAATAAATGCAGCAAATACCACGAGCACCCGGAGAACGTTGGCGTATCGGGACATGTTCAGTTTTGAGTTGAAGGTGAATGGCGATTTGACATCGCCACCGCCGATAACGTTTGAAGCCGCCTACGGACGCGTAACCCGCAACGTCGCGACGTAATTCGCCAGCGGGATCGGGGAACCCTGTTTGGGGTCAGGCTTTAGCCCGGTAAAACCGATCTCGTACCCGGATACCGTCGCTGAGCGCGGAGAGAGCGTCGTATTCAGGATCACTGTGCTTTTTGCGCCGGTCCCGTCGGTGACGACGAGTGACACCGCTCCATTGCCCGCCCAGACGCACTGGACGTCAGCTGGACACCGCGAATCCTCCGGGACGCCCATAAAGGAGACGGCGATGGCGGTTTCGTCCAGCCTGGCGGTCTGTCCCGGCCTCAGCTCGAAGTCGCGATCGAGAGAGATAACGTCAGAGCCCGATGGTCCGGACGCGGTGATCGCAGTGTTCGGAGTTGTGCACGCCGCCACGGCCACAACCGATGCAACACGGACGTAAGCAAAACAGCGCATACCTAAGAATAACTGCCCGCGGACGTAGTGGGAGGCTTCGGTCGAGGCCCAAAGCCCATTGAGTCCGTGCGTCATGCGTGTCCGGTTTTTCCTTCTGCGCGTCGGGTTTGACCTACTTCCTCGCCAAAACTCCGCGCACCTGACCGATTGCCTGAAGCACCCCCTGCATGCTCTCGGCAGTAACCGTTATGTGCCCGAGCTTTCTTCTCGGCGCGGGCTGTTTGCCGTACATATGTACGTGCACACCGGGTAGCTCTCCGAGTCGCGCAACGTCGGGCTCCTGCCCGATCACGTTGACCATCCCGGACACGCCGTGAGCGTCCGTCGAGCCGAGGGACATTCCTGTTACCGCCCGCAGATGATTCTCGAACTGGCTCGTGTCGGCCCCCTCGATCGTCCAGTGACCGGAATTGTGAACTCGCGGCGCCATTTCATTGGCGACGAGTCCGCTGGATGTCTCGAAGAACTCGATCGCTAGAACTCCGACGTAATCCAGGTAATCCAGCACTTTTTTCCCGTAGTCCTCGGCCTGACTCTGCAGCGGCGCTGAAACATTGGGCGCCGGTGCAAGTGAAAACCGGAGAAGCCCCTCACTGTGATGGTTTTCGACGAGGGGATAAAATGCAACGTCGCCGGTCGACGATCGCACTGCGATGAGCGACAGCTCGCGAGTGAACGATACGAAGCTTTCGATCAACAACGGCGCGCCCGCAACAGTGACCCACGCTCGCTCGAGATCAGTGCTCTGGCGAATCACGGCCTGACCTTTTCCGTCGTACCCGAGCCGACGCGTTTTCAGAACCGCGGGCGACCCCACCATCGCCAGAGCCGCTCGAGCTTCTCGCAGCGAATCGACGCTTGCCGAGCGAGCGGTTGGAATTCCGAGAGCCTCAAAGCACGCCTTTTCTTTCGCGCGGTCCTGCGCCGTTTCGAGCGCACGCACCGGTGGTCGGACTGTCGCCCGCTGGGCGATGCTCTCGACGGCCGCGATTGGAATGCTCTCGAACTCGTACGTCGCGAAGTCGAGACCTTCGGCGAAGTGCGCGAGCGCAGCCTCATTCTCGTATTCGGCGACGATGAGCTCCGCGCGCATTGCGGCGGGCGCATGCGGATCAGGGGAGAAAAAACGGATCTCGATGCCAAGACGTCTCGCGGCAACCGCGAGCATCTGGCCGAGCTGCCCGGCACCGAGTACTCCTACTCTCACCCGGTCGCGGCCGGATCCGGCTGGTCGAGGACCGTCTGTGTCTGAGTCGCGCGGAAGGCGGCGAGCGTCTCTCGAAATTTCGCGTGCTTGTTGCCCAGGATTGCCGTAGCGAGCAGCGCGGCATTGATCGCTCCGGCCTTGCCGATGGCGAGCGTTCCGACCGGCACTCCCGCCGGCATCTGAACAATCGAGAGCAGCGAGTCGATTCCCTGAAGCGTCTTCGATTCGACTGGCACACCGAGCACCGGCAGCATGGTTTTCGCGGACGTCATTCCCGGGAGATGCGCGGCGCCGCCCGCGCCGGCAATGATCACCTCGATTCCCCGCTGCTCGGCGGTCGTCGCGTACTCGAACAGGAGGTCAGGCGTGCGGTGTGCCGATACGACCCGGGATTCGTTCGGAACGCCAAGCGCGTCGAGAGTCTCCACTGCGTGACGCATGGTCTCCCAGTCGGAGCGTGAGCCCATGATCACTCCGACGAGCGGCGCGTCCACGAAGTCAGGCGGGCAGAGTCTCGGGCGCCAGCTCCTCGACGATGATCATGTCCTCTGTTACCGCGAGACTGTCGAAATCGAAAGCGAGCTGGCTGATGCGAAAGAAGCTGCGGCGGTGGTGGCGTGTAATGCCGTGCGAGGCGAGGCCGGCGATGTGGGCGCGAGTGGTGTAGCCGACGTTTCTCTCCCACGTGTAGGCCGGATGACGGAGAGCGAGCCGGCGCATCAGATGATCGCGAGTGACCTTCGCGATTATCGATGCGCACGCGATCGAAAAGCAGCGCGCGTCGCCGTGAACAACAGCGGTATGAGGAATCGGAAGCGTGCGCATCCTCTTGCCGTCGATCAGGACGTGATGCGGCGCGAGATGAAGTCGTCCGAGCGCGCGTCGCATTGCGAGCACGCTCGCCTGGTAAATGTTGAGGCGCTCGATCTCGGTGACCGACGCTGCGCCGAGCGCCCAATCCAGCGCCCGTTCGCGAATCTTCACCGCGAGTCGTACGCGCTGGTCGGCCGTGAGCTGTTTGGAGTCGTCAACGCCGGCTATCGCGCGCATGTCGGGGGGCATGATCACGGCGCAGGCGACGACAGGGCCGGCAAGGGGGCCGCGGCCGACCTCGTCGACTCCTGCGATGAGCGGTCCGTGCAGGGCACGGAGCTCTTTCTCGATCGTCGTCCACCGTTTGTGGCGGTGGCGGTGTTTCTTGCGCTCGGAAGGGACCACCGGCGACGGGCTTTCGGTGCCCGTCGCGGAATCAGCTTCCGAGCTCACTCTGCGAATCTCATCGCCCTCAAACTGCAACGGCGGCGACGGACCGGAAAGGTTTGGCTACGTCTCGCTGCCAGGAACGTGAACGCGGACTTTGCGCTCGCGGATCCTCGTGGCTTTACCGGTGAGGTGGCGGAGGTAGTAAAGCTTGGCTCGGCGGACGCGCCCGCGGCGGACTACAGTGATGGAAGAGATCATCGGGCTGTGGACCGGAAAGATGCGCTCGACTCCGATGCCGCTCGAGATCTTGCGAACGGTGAACGTCTCGCTGACTCCGCTGCCACGGCGCGCGATGCAGACACCTTCGAAGGCCTGAAGACGCTCCTTGTCACCTTCCTTGACGCGGACATTTACGCGCAGCGTATCGCCGGCGCGGAAGGCAGGCACATCGGTGCGGAGCCATTCTTTCTGGGTTTCGATAAATGGATGCATATGAGGCTCGGGGCAAAGGTTGGGCTGCCCGGGATGTATGTATTGGGGTGGAGAATGGAAAAGTTAACGGCCGAACGCGCGATTTGCCAGCGCGTCTGACTGCGGACTCGCATTGCGGACCAACGGCACTACGGACTGCTGACTGATTGCGGATTGGGACACCTACTACGCACTGCGGATCAACAGCGTCCACTCAGGTTCGCAATCCTGAATCCAGCCCTCAGTTCGCAGTAGGTTTCCCAATCCGTAGTCAGTTAGCAGTCAGCAGTGCCGTTGGTCCGCAAATCCGCAGTAGCTGTTCAATCCGCGGTTCGCAGTTTGTCTGCCGTCAGCCGTTCCGACTCCGTTCGGCGCCACTCTGCGATCTTCGCGTGATCTCCCGACAGCAGCACGGGCGGAACCTCGTGCCCCCGGAACTCCGGTGGCCTGGTGTAGCTCGGCGCACTGATTCCGCGGTCGAAGAACGAATCGCCCCGCGCGCTGTCCAGGTCCGACATCGCGCGGGGCAGCAATCTCACTGTAGCATCGATTACCGCGAGTGCGGCAGCTTCGCCCCCACTCAAGACGAAGTTGCCGAGCGAGATCTCTTCCGTCGCCAAATGGTCCGCGACACGCTGGTCCACATCCTTGTAATGACCGCAAAGCAGCGTGAGCTCTTCTCCTGCTGCGTACCGCACGGCATCGGCGTGAGCGAAGCGCCGACCGCGGGGTGACAGCAGCACAATTGGGGGCTTAACGGCGATCGCCTCGACCGCCTCAAAGAACGGGCCCGGCTTCATGACCATCCCCGCGCCGCCACCATAGGGATAATCGTCCACCGTTCGGTGCTTGTCGTGCGTGTAATCCCTGAGATCGACGATTCGATATTCGACGCTTCCCGCCTCCGCTGCGCGGGACGGGATGCTCAGGGAGAGCGGGCCCGCAAAGAATTCGGGAAAGATCGTAATGACATTGATGCGAAGTGGCATCGCTACTCGAACAACCCGACTTCAGACTTGACGATGATCTTACCCGCGCCCTGGTCCGTCCGGTCGATCACTTCGGGACGATACGGAACGAGTACGCTCCCGGCCGATGTTGCAACGTCGAGCGTCAGCCCCTGCGGCAGCTCGTAGTACGAAGTCACCTCGCCTACGGGCTGGCCATTGTCCAGCTCCACGCGCATGCCGATGAGGTCGTGGAGATAGATCTCCCCCGCGCCCAGCGGCTCGAGCTCCTCGAACGGAGCGAGCAAATAACGGCCGCGCAGCAATTCGGCGGCATTCCTGTCGGCGACGTCGTCAAACTTGACGATCAGGCCGCCCTTGAATGGCTTGGCCGAGTCGACCGCAAGCGAGGATGGGACGCCGCGCGCCATGACCGGCGCGTTTCCGCTACGGTCGCCGACCAACACGCGGCGACCGGGTGCGAATACTACGTCGGGAGTGTCCGTGAGTGGCTCGACGACCACCTCACCGCGGATTCCCTGCGCATTGCGGATCATTCCTACGACCGCGAATGCGGGCGCCGACACACTACGCCTCAGTGTTCTCCGCCGGGGGCGCGGAGTCGACCGCCTGGAGCGCGCGCTCTTCTTCTTCGGTGCGCTCGGGCAGCGGCACCGCCGCCACCTGGCGCTCGATTCCGAGACGCTGCTCGTGCCGCTTGCGAAGCACGCCCGCACGACGAAGCAGCGAGCGAACGGTATCGCTCGGCTGCGCGCCAACGTTCAGCCAGTAGTCGGCGCGCGCCTCGTCGATCTTGAGACCACCCTCGCCCTGCTGCCGGGGAGCGTACTGACCAATGATCTCGATGAACTTTCCGTCGCGCGGGCTCTGCGAATCGGCGACGACAATGCGATAGACTGGTGCCTTCTTCCGCCCGATTCGGCGGAGACGAATTCTTACCATCTGTACATCTCCCTCAAGAGTGTCTCGTAAAACTCCCGGGCTCATCGCGACGCCGGTGATTCCGGCGCGCACCCGGTACTCATGCGGCGTGTTACCGCATTCCGAACATCCCGGGCATCGACGGCATTCCCATGCGTCCGCCCTGAGACATCTTCTTCATCATCTTCTGCATCTCACGGAACTGCTCGAGCAACCTGTTGACCTCGCTGATCGTGCGACCCGAGCCGCGCGCGACCCGTGCCCGTCGCGACCCGTTGAGCAATGACGGATCCTTCCGCTCAGCGGGAGTCATCGAGAGAACGATCGCCTCGACATGCTTCATCCGCTTCGGATCGACCTTCGCCTGCTTCAACATCTTTGCGTTCATCCCGGGAAGCATCTTGAGCACGCCCTCGAGCGGACCCATGCGCTCGATCTGTCGCATGGCGTTCAGAAAATCGGTGAGGTCCATCCCTTCCTTCTTCACCTTTTTCTGCAGCTTTTTCGCCGCTTCCTCATCGAACGCAGCCTGCGCCTTCTCGACGAGTGAGACCACGTCGCCCATCTGAAGAATTCGGCCGGCCATGCGGTCGGGATGGAATTCCTCCAGCGCGTCGGACTTCTCTCCGACGCCGATGTACTTGATCGGCTTCTTCGTTACGCCGTAGATCGAGAGCGCCGCACCCCCGCGCGCATCACCGTCCATCTTCGTCAGGACGACACCAGTGACGCCGAGCGCGCTGTCGAATCCCTGCGCGATCTTCACCGCTTCCTGACCGGTCATGCCATCGGCGACGAGGAGAATTTCCGTCGGATGGACAGCGTCCTTCAGGCGGCGAAGCTCGTCCATCATCTCTTCGTCTATCTGGAGCCGGCCGGCTGTATCGACGATCACAACGCGGTCGCGGGCACGCTTCGCATCGTCGATTCCCGCTTTCGCGATCTTCACGACATCCTGCGTCGTACGATCAGCGTAGACGGGTACGTTCAGCTGCTGTCCAAGAGTCTCGAGCTGATCGATTGCGGCCGGACGATAAACGTCGGCGGCGATGAGACGCGTCGGGCGTCCCTCACCAACAAGTTTTCTGGCGAGCTTCGCGGCCGTGGTCGTCTTACCGGAGCCCTGGAGTCCCACCATCATCACGATAGTCGGCGGAACGGAGCTCAGCTTCAGACCTTCGCGGCGCTCGCCGAGCATGTTGGCAAGCTCCTCGTGGACGATCTTGACGAGCTGCTGGGCGGGCGACACGGCAGAGAGCGCGGTCACGCCGACGGCCTTCTTCTCTACACGCTCGAGGAACTCGCGAGTCAGCGCGAAATTGACGTCGGCCTCGAGGAGGACGCGCCGCACTTCGCGGAGGCCTTCCTTGATGTCGGATTCGCTCAGGGTTCCGCGCCCGCGCAGGCGGGCGAAAGTCGCTTCGAGCTTTTCGCTCAGATCCTCGAACATAGCCTCGAAAGATAGGCAATCGCCGGACTCGCTGGCACCCCCCGCTGGCACCCGTCGGGTAGCGGACTATTTCTTCTTGCCCTCCAGGCGGAAAGTCGATGATATGGCGTAGCCGCGCACCATTACGTGCACGACCGCCGGGCCTGCCAGGTTGACCACGCAAATCTCGTTCGAGCCGTTTTTATATGGCCGGCAGTCGTAAGTCGTCGTGGTCGGTGGATGATGTCTCCGCACGTAAAGGTCGGCGTCTCCTTCGGTGCCGCTGAGGGTGAACTCGTACGCGCCGGCGGGCAGCGTAGGTGTTGCCCAGCGTTGTTCGACGGCTTTTGCGACCATACCGCTGACATCGAGCCCCGACCAGCTGGTTGGCGGTGCCGGCCCTTGCCTGTTGAGCCAATCCTTCGAATGCTTGGGTAGTTTGGTCACACGCGGCAGATGTCGCTCAGCGGAGGCTTTTCCATTGGTTCGCAACAGTATGCGGCGAGCGCAAAGAGGCGGCAAGCCGATCGAGGATGACTCCGTCATTCCTCTCGCGCTATTTCGGCTTCGAAGAGCCCGTCGATCGACGCGGCGAATTCCGTCTCGTGTCTCTCGCCGATGAGCGCACACGACTGGAGGGAAGCACGTGGTACACTCTCGAGATGTATCCG
>DASQFN010000006.1 GCA_035633115.1 Gemmatimonadaceae bacterium
TTAAACAGCTCGGGACGACGACGTAAAAAAAGACTTGACGGACTACCTCAGGGCATGACTCTACCAAAAGCTGTCGGTCGATTTCTGGGTCTGACTTGCCCCTAGCCAGCAGATCGAGGACTCTGAGATCCCGGTGCTGTAACGCCGGTATGCCTAGCCCGGATTATTCACGAAGCTGAGGATGCAAAGGGCCTCCAACGTGGTACAAAGCCGTTACGACACGAGCGATGGACCACAAAGGAGGCCTTTGCATGAGAGACGATAGCACACGACAGTGTGTGTTGTTCCCGGAGCTGTTCGGTAAGCCGCTGGTGGCGCGGTTTGACCAACCGCATGGCAGTTCCGATGGCGGCGCGGTGCTGCTCAAGGCGTGCGATGAGCGATTGCGATTGACCGAGCGCTTGGCCGCGTGCTTTCGCGATGAACGCCAGCCGGGGAAGGTCATGCACACGCTGCACGATCTGATTGGCCAGCGGGTATTCGCGATTGCCTGCGGCTATGCTGACTGCAACGATGCGGCGCGGCTGGCTGACGATCCGATCCAGAAGTTGCTGGTGGGGCGCGATCCGCTGGAAGGCGAGGCACTCGCCTCGCAAGCGACGTTGTCGCGCTTTGAGAACGCGGCCGGGCCAAAGGTGTTGTATCGCATGGGGGAAGCGCTGGCCGATGCGGTGATCGAGCGGCAACGCCGGCACCGGCGCGGTAAAGCGAAGCGCATCACCGTGGAGCTCGATCCCACTGACGATCCGACGCATGGCACTCAGCAACTGACGCTGTTCAACGGCCACTACGACACGTGGTGTTACCTGCCGGTGGCCGGTTTCATACGCTTCGATGAGGAGCCCGAGCAATATCTGTTTGCCTATGTGCTGCGGCCGGGTAATGCGCCGGCGAAGCTGGGGGCGATCGGCATTCTTAAGCGGGTGTTGGCGCGGCTACGCGCGGCGTTCCCCAAAGCGCGACTGAGGGTGCGCCTCGATGGGGGTTACGCCTGCCCCGAGATTCTGGACTTCCTCGACACCGAAAGAGTGCAGTATGTCGTGGCGATGGCGGGTAACGCCGTGCTGGAGCGCGCTTGCGAGCCGTGGATGAAGCGCGCCCGGCGCGCCTCGGCAAGTAGCAAACAGACCACGCATCTGTATGCAGAGTGCCGCTATGCGGCCAAGAGCTGGGGCGCCCAGCGCCGCATCATCATCAAGGCGGAAGTGGTGCGACTGGAGGGGCGCGAACCGCGCGACAATGCACGCTACGTGATCACCAACTTGAGCGCGGCGCCGCAACGGGTCTATGAAGACATCTACTGCCAGCGCGCCGAGATCGAGAACCGCATCAAAGAACTACATCATGGCTTGGAGATCGACCGCACCAGCTGCACACGCTTCTGGGCCAATCAACTGCGCGTGCTGCTCACCGCAGCCGCTTACGTCTTGATGCAGGAGTTGCGTGGCTGTGCGGCCACCACCGACTGCGCACGGGCGCAAGTGTCGACCTTGCGCGAGCGCCTGCTCAAGCTCGGCGTGTGGGTGCAGCGCTCGGTGCGCCGCATCGTGCTGCATCTGCCGCAATACGCGCCGTGGCGCTCGGACTGGTGCCGCGTGGCGCGCTGCCTCGGCGCTGTCCCAAGCTAACGGCCGATCCCTCACCGCTACGACCGGCTTCTGACACGCGGTTCGGGATCAGTACGTCCGCAATCGCCCATTCATTACTGGCAACATGCAAAAATGGCCCGCCCACACTCGTTCGGCCTCCCGCTCCAGCGTTTCAGCACGCAATCAGTCGCAAAAAACGTCAGCACCACGTTCGACAATGCAATCGCGCGCACTTTCATGAATAATGCAGGCTAAGGGCAATACTCTTCACTTAAGTATTCGGATCGCTTTTTTGATGCTGACCGGCGGTGTGGGTTTCGCGTGACGGCGCAGCGGGAAGTTGCTCATCTTTCGTTTGACCCCGCGCGGGTTGCGTCGGCCACGGCGGGAGGCGACTCGCTCCTGCAGAATCTCCTCGAGCACGCGCTCATGAAACGCTGTGCGCTCCAGAGGGGGGAATAGCGTGGAAGGCAGGCAGTTTGCGTCGCACGAC
>DASQFN010000007.1 GCA_035633115.1 Gemmatimonadaceae bacterium
CACTATCTGGGTGTTTGTTTCATGTCGCAGAAAGCACGTCAAACTCCAACCACTATCCGTTTGATGCTTAAAATCATTCAATCCCCTCCGTCCCTGATCCGTTCGATCCGTTCAATCGTTTTTCTGGCAGTTCTGCTCGCCTTGCCTCTCGCCGCTCAACAGCAACAATCGAGTTTCGATTTCTCGATCAAGAACATCATGCGCGGCCCCGAGCTGTACGGCCGTCCGCCTGCCAACGTGCGCTGGAGCGCCGACAGCAGGTGGATCTACTTCAACTGGGTGGAGCCCGGGAAGGATTGGCGCGAGACGCCGAAACAGTACCGCGTTCGCGCGGTAGCCGGCTCGAAACCCGAGCGCGTCTCGCTGGCTCAGTTCGATTCCGCGGGCGCACTCGTTTCGCGGGGGAGGCGCTCGCGTGACAACCGGCTCGAAGCGGTCGAGTACAACGGCGACGTCTACATCAACAACCTTCAGACGGGAGCGACGCGCCGTCTCACGCAGACGCTCGCGCGCGAAAGCAGTCCGGAGTTCGCGCTGGACGCACGACGCGTGTTCTTCGTGCGCGATAATAATGTGTACTTCATCGACCTGTCGGATGGTCTTGTCCGCCAGCTCACTGATCTCCGCGCCGGACCCGAGCCCGTTGATTCGGCGAAGCCCACTGGGCAGCGCGGACGTCTTCAACAGCAGCAGCTCGATCTGCTCGAGTCGATTCGCGATCGCGTGCGTGCTGACAGCATCGCCAAGGCAGAACGTAAGGAACGCGAGGCACTCGGGCTCAAGACCTACCATACGATGAAAGGTGAGCAAGTCAGCGAGCTGTCCGTATCACCGACGGGCAGCGGACTTCTGATCCGCACGCGCATCGCAGCAGAAGGCGAAAAGGAGGCCGACGTCCCGCGATACGTGACCGAGACCGGATACACGGACCGTGTGCCAATTCGTTCCAAGGTCGGCGACCTCGAAGACAGGGGGCGTATCGGTTTTCTCTCGCTTCCCACGGGTACGATCCGCTGGATCAAGGCGTTCCCCGCCGATTCGACCAATGGCTTTGTCCAGATCCTCGGATGGAACCACTCGGGCACGCGAGCAGCGTTCTACTCGTATGCGGCCGATAACAAAGTCCGGCTGCTCCAGGCGATTGACGCATCCACCGGCAACTCGACGGTCCTCGAGACGCTGCGCGACACAGCGTGGGTGGGCGGTCCGTGCAACGACTGCGGCGGATGGTACGATGGCGGCCGTCGCTTCTGGTACGTGTCCGAGGCGAGTGGCTTCGCCCACATCTATACTGTCGCGGCCGACGGCAGCGACCGCCGCCAGCTCACCAGCGGAAAATGGGAAGTGAGAGACGCCGAGCTCGCCCCCGACGAACGAACGTTCTACCTCCACACGAACGAGGTGTCGCCGTCCGAGCTCCAGTTCTATAGGATGTCGGTGAACGGCGGCGCGCGGCAGCGAATCACCACGAGATCCGGAGGTCATCAGGCGGTGGTATCACCGAACGGCGAATGGCTCGCCGACGTCTACTCGTATGTGAACCGTCCGCCGGACCTGTTCCTGATACGCAATCAACCAGGCGCGGAGATGTCGCAGCTCACGCTTTCGCCGAGCGCGGAGTGGCTGTCGTTTCCGTGGATCGTGCCGGAGATCGTGATGATCCCGGCATCTGACGGAGTGATGGTGCCGGCCCATATCTACCGGCCGAAGGACATGGGTGCGCAGCCAAACGGCGCCGGCGTGATCTTCGTGCACGGCGCGGGATACCTGCACAACGTCGGTAATTTCTGGTCGTCGTATCCGCGCGAGTACATGTTCAACCAGTACCTCGCGTCGAAAGGGTACGTGGTGCTCGACCTGGACTACCGCGCGTCGGACGGCTACGGGCGTGACTGGCGCACTGCGATCTACAGGTACATGGGCGGCCGCGATCTGCAGGACCATGTGGATGCATCGCGCTACCTGACGAAGGAGTACTCGATCAACCCCGAGCGCATCGGGATCTACGGTGGCAGCTACGGCGGATTCATCACGCTGTTCGCGCTGTTCACTCAGCCGCAGTACTTCGGCGCGGGCGCTGCCCTCCGCAGCGTGACCGACTGGGCGCATTACAACCACGGCTACACGTCGCGGATTCTGAATTTCCCGCAGACGGACACGCTCGCGTATCGGCGCTCATCACCGATCTATTTTGCGGAAGGACTTCGCGATCCCCTGGTGATGCTGCACGGGATGGTGGACACCAACGTGTTCTTCGAGGATGTCGTCCGACTGACGCAGCGGTTCATCGAGCTCGGCAAGACCGGATGGGATCTCGCTGTCTATCCGGTCGAGGATCACGCATTCCTGCGCCCGTCATCGTGGGCGGACGAGTACCGCCGGATCTTCGAGCTTTTCGAGGAGACTCTTCCGGCGCGCGTTCCCCTGAAACCGGACTCCCCATGACTCGAGTTCTTGCCGTTGTCGACAATCTCGGGCGCGCTTTGCGCGCGATGCTCGGCGTGCCCGATTATGAGCGGTATGTCGAGCATTGCCGGTCGGAGCATCCAGGCATGCGGCCAATGACGCGCGACGAGTTCTCCTCCGATCTCCTGGATCGAAAGTACAGTCGACCAGGTTCGCGCTGCTGCTAACTACGGAACTACGGAACTACGGAACTACACAGATTTGCAAAAGCGATTCGGCGGATCTTTAGGCGATTTGGCGGATAACTACGGGATTTTTTGGGGAACTACGGAGGGCATCATCAAAGCCCCGACCGTCGTTGCTGTTAACCAAAAAGAATTTCTGTAGTATCCGCCGAATCCGTCTGAATCCGTCGAATCGCTTTTCCAAATCTGTTGTAGTTCCGTAGTTCCGCGGTCTCGCAGTTAGCCGCAGCGCTCCGCGTAGTCGGCAGCGCTCCACTCCTCGCCTCTTCGCTGCTCCTTCGCGCCGAGTGTGTGCGAGATCTCATGTCGCAGCGTCCGCGCTTTTGCATCGATAGTTCGCTCGTTCAGCTCGTCCAGACGACGAGCGAGTCGAATCATCCACTCGCCGTTGCTCTGATATGAGTGCCCGACCCCATAGAACCTGTACGGGCCCGACCGACGAACGATCGCCCTGTCGTACATGCGAACTCCGGAGAGGTGATTCTGAATGGCGTCACCGAGCTTGCGACATGTCTCCTCTGCGTGACCAGCGAGGCGCATGGCTTCCGCGTGGAACGCGGCCGCTTCGTCAGGCGAGACCTCAGCTTCCATGCACGCACTTCCAGCGACTGGTGCCGCGCTACTGGCCACGCACGGCGGTACCGTCCCCGAGTACTCAGGCGGCAAAGGGGCATCGACGGCGGGCGTGGTCATCGCGACCTCATACTGCGTACTCAGGTCGGACACGGAACGCGCCGCACCCGCGTGCGCGCAGGCAACCAGCAGAGGAAGAACAAGCAGTACTTTCATCTTGTGGCGGGCCTCACCATCGTCATTCCCATCGCGGCGACCAGCGCGAGCGATGCCCCGAACATAAACGCAGTCTCGGGACCAACGCGGTCCCAGATCGCTCCAAAAATCAGTGATGCTGGGAGCGCTCCTAATCCTATAGCGAGGTTGTACCAGCCGAAAGCCGCCCCGCGCCGTGCACTCGGCACCAGGTCAGCGACTAACGCTTTCTCAGTCCCCTCGGTCATCGCGTAGAACAGTCCATAGAGCGCGAACAACGCCCAGGCATGCCAAACGGCAGTCGCGCGCGCAAAGCCGAAGTAGACTACCGCATAGATCAGCCACCCCGCGATGATGAGCGGCTTCCGCCCGAAGCGATCGGACAGGGCACCGCCCCACGTTCCCGTCGCCGCCTTGATGAGATTCAAAAACGCCCAGAGTATTGGCGCGAGCGCAACCGCGACGCCGAGCTGATTCGCCCGCAGCAGCAGGAAAGCGTCGGTGGAATTTCCAAGAGTGAAAAGCAGAATGACGCCGAGGTAATACCAGAAGCGGCCACTCAGCTTCGATGCGCCGGCGAGCTGTGATCCGGCAGGGATCTGCGATCCGCCCGCGAGCTGCGAGCCCTCGGACAATTTCCCTGCGTCGTTCACCGCGGGCTTCACCTCGCGCACAGCGATGATCAGAACTATGAACGCGATGATTCCCGGAATGGCCGCCAGCCAGAACACTTCGCGCAGCGACAAGCCGCCCCACTTGAGAAGCGCGAACGCAACGAGCGGCCCGAGTACCGCGCCTGCATTATCGGCAGCGGCATGAAATCCAAACGACCGGCCACGCATGTCCGGATCGACTGAATCTGCCAGCAGCGCATCCCTGGGCGCCGTGCGAATTCCCTTCCCTACGCGGTCGGCCAGGCGGATCACCAGGACCTGCGTCGCACTCTGCGCCAGCGCCGTGAACGGACGCACGAACGTCGCGATTCCATAGCCGATCACGACGAGCGGCTTTCGCTTTCGAACCTTGTCGGACCACCACCCGCTAACGAGCTTGAGAACCGCCGCCGTGGACTCGGCCAGACCTTCGATTGCCCCGATGAAGCTCGCGTTGGCGCCCAGCACAGTGGAGAGGAAGAGCGGGAGCAGCGGGTAAATCATTTCCGTCGCCGCGTCGGTGAAAAAGCTCACCGCACCGAGCGCGACGACGTTGCGGCCGAGCTTCCTTACGAGGCCTTCACCTCGGAGTGGTCTCCAAGCGTGACCTCTCCGTTCACCCCCTCGAGCCGGGCCTCGTCGCCGATGAGGGAGTTCCTGAGCTTCGACTTCGAGATTCTCGCGCCGCTGCCGACAATCGAGTGGCTGATCTCCGAATCCTCGATAACGCTGCCCTCACCGACCGAGACGTTGGGGCCAATGCGTGACCCCTTCAGCGTGACATTGTCCTCGATGTAGACGGGATCGATGATCGTAGTGCCGTCGAGCGTTTCCGGCCGGCGGGCACGGCCCTTCGTGAGCATGGTCTGATTCGTCTCGAGCATCGTCTCGATCTTGCCGGCGTCATACCATCCTTCGACGTCTATCACTCTGATCCTCGCGCCCTTCTCGATCATGTACTGGAAAGCGTCGGTTAGGAAATACTCGCCCATATTCTTGGGAGAGCGAAGGACGTGGTCTATCCCCTCGAACAGCAGCTTCCAGTTTCTTATATAGTAGAGCCCGATGTTGGCGCGCTTCGAGATCGGAACCTTGGGCTTCTCAACGATCTGCGTCATGTTGCCGTCCTTGTCCGTGACGACAACGCCGAAGCGCTGATAGTCCTCGACCTCCTTCACCCAGATGATTCCGTCGGCGTCGACCGTTTTCACGACGGTGAGATCGGCGTCGAAGATCGTGTCCACGAAGATGATCAGGACAGGCTGGTCCACATAATCACGCGCCAGCGCAATCGCTCCGGCGGTCCCGTCCTGAATCTTCTGCTCGATGAACACCGACGGAATGTCCAGCGACGCGCGCGCGAACTCCTCGACTTTCTCCTTGAGGTGCCCGGTGATGTAGATGATCTCCTCGACGTTTCCGAGCTTTTTGAGATCGTCGAGGATGTACGACATCACGGGCTTGCCGGCGACTTTCATCATCGGCTTTGGTGTGATGTGCGTGTGCGGGCGGAGACGAGTGCCCTTTCCGGCGAGAGGAATGATGACTTTCATGGAGCAGACGTTCCCTCGCGGCCGTAGCGGTCCTGCAGCCTGACTACATCGTCCGCTTCGGGCGTAGACGCCTCGAGGATATCGCAGTCGGTAACAGCTTCCATTTGATGCACGGTGCCTGGTGTGATGCGGAACGATTGCCCGCGCGTGAGCCGCATGTCCTCGAGATCGTCACCGAGCTTGACGCGATAGATGAGCTCGCCGCTCAGCAGGTGGACCGTCTCGTCCTTTCTATTGTGGTATTGCACCGAGAGTGCCTGCCCCGCGTTTATGTGCAGGATTTTGCCGAGGTATCGGTTCGTGTGCGCCCAGATTGTTTCGTGCCCCCAGGGCTTGGGAACCGTGATGACGTTCACCGGCCCGGAGCGCGCACTGTCTTCGTTGTTCACGTCGATCATGCGGTAATATCTCCCGCAACGAGTGAGCGGGGCAATGCAGCCTTCCGCCGGGCATGCTTCCTGCCCCCCGTGGCTTCATCATCCTCGCTCCGCGATATATCCCTCGTATTGCGGCTACCGTAGGGCTGTTCACGCGCTACGGCCTGCTCGATTTCGCCAAGCGCCAGGGCCTCACGAGCATTGAAGGACTCGGTGCGACCGACGGCAGCCGGGCGCCGGCAAGGACGTCGCGGAAGCGAAGGACAAGGCGGTCGCTTTCCGCGAGCGTCTTGTCGAGCTGGGACCTGCGTACATCAAGCTCGGCCAGGTTCTCTCGACGCGGCCCGATCTCATGCCGCCGGCTTACATCAAGGAGCTCGAGCATCTGCAGGACAGCGTCGGGCCCATGTCGTTCGCCGACGTCGAGAAGACCATAGAAGAGGAGCTCGGCGCACGCATCAGCAAGCTCTTCGCGATGTTCGACGACAAGCCGCTGGGCAGCGCGAGTCTCGGGCAGGTTCACGCGGCGCAGCTGCGCGACGGGCGCGAAGTGGTTGTGAAGGTTCAGCGTCCCGGAATACGCGAGCAGCTCGCCGACGACATCGAGTTCTTCCGCGAGCTGGCGCGCTATCTCACGGAGCAGACGAACGCGGGTGACCGCGTGGACATGATCGGCGTGGTGCAGCAGCTCGAGCGGGCTCTCGCAGACGAGCTCGACTACCGGACCGAGGCGCGAAACTCGGCGATGTTCCGCCGCACACTCGCGCGCTTTCCGCACATTCTGATTCCGCGCGTCATCGATGCGTACACCACGCATCGAGTGCTGACCACGCAGCGAATACGCGGTATCAAGATCAGCCGGATTCCGCCTATCACCCGCATCGACCACGACTTCCTGCCGCTGGCCGAGGAATTCTCGAAGGCCTGTCTGCACCAGATTGCGGTGGTCGGCCACTTCCACGCCGACCCGCATCCCGGAAACATCTTCGTTGTGCTTCCGCGTGAGGACAACCCGATGACGCCGGCCGAGGCGAGTGCGGCTGATCGCCGTCTGGAACCGCGTGAAGCACAGACGCCCTTGCTCAAAACCGAGGCGCTGGCGATGCAGGAAGCAAGAGCGCCGGCCGATCCGACCGAGCCAAAGCTCGCGCTCATCGATTTCGGAATGACAGCGCACCTCACGCAGAGGATGCGCGACAGCGTCGTGCGCCTGCTGCTGGCGATGGCCGACAACCGCGGCGAAGAGGTCGCGGAGGTTCTCATAAGCATCGGCGATCAGGTCGAGACCTTCGATCGCAAAGGGTACATCCGCCAGATCTCCGGGCTTGTTGCCCAGCACGCGGATCAGACCGTCAGCGATATGCCCGCAGGGCTTATTCTCTACGAGATGATCAGCACCGGCTATCGGGCGGGACTTCGTCTGCCGGCGGAGCTGACGCTTCTTGCAAAGGCGCTGTTCAATCTCGACGCCGTGACGCGGTCGCTCGATCCTTCGTTCAACCCCACGGAGACAGTGCGCGAGAACGCGATGGAGATTGCCAACGAGCCCGCGCGGCACGACCTCTCGCCACGGCGGATCATTGAGATAATGGGCTCGACCTCCGATTTGCTGCAGGCATTGCCGCGCCGGATCGATACGATCACCGAGCGAATGTCACGTGGCGATTTTGCGGTGAGGATCGACGCGCCTCAGCTGCCGGCGCTGCTAACCGGCATGGAGAAGATCGCGAACCGGATTCTCGTGGGCCTGGTGCTGGCGGGTTTGCTCATCGCGAGCAGCATGCTGCTTCAGTTCTGGAGGACTCTCGGACTCGTCGGTTTCATAATCGCCGCGGGACTGGCGCTGTACGTTCTGATTACTGTCCTCGTGAACGATCGGCGAGACAAGCAGCGCTCGGCCAAAGAATAAAGGCACCCCTTGCTATCGGACCGGAGCAGATCAACTTTTTGGCATCTCATGGGTCCCGTCCGATAGGCGCTGCCTTGAGAGCTCGCGCCATGTAGTCGCACGCGTCAAAAGCCTTCGCTCCGACCCTATAAAAGGAGTTTCGATGACTCGCATCTTCTCTTTTCGCGCAAGTGCGCTGTCGCTCGCGTTCTTTTTCGGCAGCTGGTCTCCCGCCCGCGCTCAACAGCCGCCGGCGACCTCGAACCGGACAAGCCTATTCTCGAGCGAGACCAGTGACATCGCCGGTTCCGCCATACTCTCGCCGGACGGGCGATGGGTGGCGTTCTCGATCATGAGCTCACCCGCGACTGCACGGCTGGCGGTGAGCCGCGTTGGCATCGGAGAAGCGCAGCATCTGACCGCCGCGGGACGGTGGGACAGCAATCCTGAATGGTCTCCATCGCGCCGCGCGATCTACTTCGTTTCGAATCGACCCGCTCAGGCGGGCGATCAGAACTACTATGGTATGGTCTTGACGTTCGACCCGCGCAGGGGTCGCGCAATAGGGGAGCCGCGTCAGATAACGACCGACGCGGTGAACGGATTCATCCGCGTCTCACCGGACGGAAAAACCCTCGCTTATGTGGATGGCAGAGACCGGCGGCTGCTGAAAGTCATACCCGCCGCTGGGGGCGCTGCGCGCGTGATCGCACGAATGCCGGTTCGGTCGGGCAACATAGCATGGAGCCGCGACGGGAAGTCTCTGCTGTTCGTGACAAACGTTCCCGACCAGTCGGACCGCGTGCTGCATCGTGTATCTGCAGGCGGCGGTGAGGCCGTCGTCGTATCGCGCGGTCTCCCGCTGGGTCGTCTGACAGTCGGTCCCGGCGCCGAGAGTTTTCTTGCGGAGGAGAACGGCGACGGCCCGCGCGACCGCACGCTCAAGCTCGTCGATCAACGCGGCACCGTTCTCAAGACGGTCGCGACCAATCGCAACACCCGCGGCACCCAGGTGACGGCCGACGGGCGCAGTATCGTCGCGATAGAGGCGAACGTCGTCGCGCCCACGCGAATAATGCCAATCGAAGGCGGTACATACCGTGACGTGACTGCGCCCGTCACGTACGACTGGGTGATGCGCTGGAGCGGAGACGGCTCGACTTTGTATACGTGGACCGAGCAGAAGGGAGCGGCCGTTCTGGCGGCGGTGCCTGTGGGTGGCGGCGCACCAAGAACATTCCCGGAGAGTAAGAAATGGAGTGCGCAGGGCGCCAACAGCCGCTACCTCTTCGAGGCGACGCGGCGGGAAGGCACGAAGCCACGGGCTCTGGCGGCGATCGATCTGGGAAACGGAACGCGACACACGATTTCGGAGTCTCTACCTGGTCACAATATGATCTTTCCGTACGGGCCCGGCGGCACGTGGGCGGTGCACGACGAGCTGTATTTCTTCGAGCGTCATGGAGACCGGCTCGACGTGAAGGCATGGCGGGGGCCGGGTGACGTTCGAACCTTGCGTTCTCTTCCCGCGAGCCTCATCGGACGCACCAATGTCGCGGTACACAGCGAGCGGGTGGTTTGGCTCCAGGAGCGTGGCGACACTCTCGATCTCATGATTGCCGCCGGGTCGGATGGGCAGCCGCGGCGATTGCTTACGATGCCGACAATGCCGGGCTCGAACGAGATCTCCTTCTCGAACGACGGACAGCAGCTCGTGTTGCATTACTCGCGCGGGCCGGGCTCCCCCGACCTGATGGCTTTCGTCGATCCGTCGGGTGCCGCTCCGCCGAGGATCGTCGACACGGGTCTCAGCTACTGGTATTGGCCACGCTGGCTGCCGGACAACAGTGGCGTGCTCGTGGTGGGTGGCGGCGCGGGCGCGGAAGCGCACATTGTTCGCATTCCGGTTGCCGAAGGCGCGAAGCCGGTGAACATCACGCGCGGCGACCCGGCGTCGAAGTGGGGGTTCGAGGTGTCACCGGATGGGCGGTTTATCGCGTATCCTGGTGAGATATCAAAGGGCACCTCGGTCTGGCGGATTGATCTGGGCGGCGGCATGCGGTGAAGCTGCTGCCCTCGCCCTGCGGCGTAGTTTCGACCGGCGGATTCCGCAGACATCGTAGATAGAAACGGGAAGACGCGCGCGACCGAACCACCGCTTCATGCCCCGCGACATCGGATAGCCATGCCACGAATCGTTTCCTTTCTCCCTGCCGGCACCGAGATAGTCCATGCACTCGGCGCCGGAGCGGAGCTCGTCGGCCGCTCGCATGAGTGCGACTATCCTCCGTCCGTAGCGGATCTCCCCGTGGTGAGTCGCCCGGCACTCGAGCTGAACGACGCCTCTGCCGAAGACATCGATCGCGCAGTTACGGAGCGAATGGAGACGGGCGCGTCGATGTATGAGATAGATGAAATGTTGCTTCGCGAGTTGCGACCCGATGTGATCATGACTCAGAGCCTCTGCCGCGTATGCGCGCCGTCGGGCAATGAGCTGAGCCGCGCGGTGAAGGACTTCGACATAACGCCCGAGATTCTCTTTCTCACCCCGCGCAGCGTTGCCGAAGTCGAAGAAAACATTCTGGATGTCGGCAAAGCGATTGGGCGGCAGCAGGAGGCCGAATCGCTCGTTCGCTCGAATCGCGAGCTCATCGCGCGAGTCAACGCCGCGGTGTCAGACGTCCCGCGCCGCCGGATAGTCTTCCTCGAGTGGACAGATCCGCCCTTCTGCGGCGGCCACTGGGTTCCCGAGATGGTGGCGATGGCGGGAGGCGACGATCCCCTCGGCCGCGCAGGGGAGGATTCCGTTCGCATGACTTGGGACGACGTCGCGGAGGTTTCGCCCGGTGCGATTATCGTGTCGCCGTGCGGGTACGGCCTCGAAGAATCAACCGAGCTCGCGCGGTCCGTACCGCGCGAGCTGAATGCCCGCGTGTACGCCGTCGACGCCAACGCGTATTTCGCGCGGCCCGGGCCACGCATCGCCGAGGGTGTGGAGCTGCTCGCGCACCTGTTTCATCCGAATCGCGTCGTGTGGCCTCACGCACACGTTCCGTGGCAGGAGATCAATCAGGACGGGTCAGCTCGGCTGCATTGACCGCGTCCCACGTGACCGAAAGAATCCACCACCGCGACCCGTCGTTCCACAGCTGGATGCTGTTCGCTCCGCGGCGGATTGGCTCTCCGCCGAGTCCGGGCAGCTTCGTAAATGCTCCACACATGGGCGACGCTCCCGGATCGGAGCTCTTCGCGCCCCGTTTCCCATTCGTAGAAATCACCGGCGGCAAGTAGCGGCCTGCGTGATGCGATGTATTGCTCGGGACTGAGCACGCGCGGCGCGGGCGTCCCTTCGGTGTCGTTCTCGATTGGAATGAGCCGCGCGTTCGGCACGTAGAGCGTGCGCCAGCGGTCCCAATCACGCTCCTCTCTCGCGCGACCGGAGAGCACCTCATACACCGCGGCGACGATCGCCTCAGGTGAAGCGACATCCGCTTGGCGCGCATTCGCCGTCTGTGTCATCTGATCCTGATGTGGACGTTTCGTCAATGCGCCGCAGCACTCTCACGGGGGCATCCAGCAGCGCGTACTTTTCAAAGTCGAGTAACGCGAGCCCACCGACCACCAAGGTATGTTATGCGACGTCTTCTCGCACGGTTCGGCCTGTTCGCTGCGCCACTGGCGCTCGTCGCGCAGCAACCGGCCACTTACAACCAGCCGCCCGCACCCATCCCGCAGATGCTCGATGCGGAGCCGCTCCCTGCCGTCTCGCTCAGCCCTCAGCGCAACCGGATGCTGCTGCAGCGGCGTGCCGCGCTTCCCGGCATCGAGGAGATTTCCACGCCATATCTCGCGCTCGCCGGCGACCGCGTAAGTCCCCGCACGAACGGCAGCTGGTACGAGACGTCCATCAAGGCCCTCGCGATCAGGAACATCGACGGCTCGAGTGAAATCCAGATCGCTTCCCCTCCGCGGGGAAACATCATCAGCTCTCTATGGTCGCCCGACGGGCGAAACGTCGCCTTTATCGTTCGTACGGACAGCGCCCTCAATCTCTGGGTTGCCGATGCTGAAACCGGTAAATCTCTCCAGCTCACACGGTGGAACGTGAACGGCGCGGTCTTCCTGCCATGCTCCTGGGCGACCACGACTTCCCTGCTCTGCCGGATGGTGATTCCCAACCGGGCATCCGCGCCAAAAGCACCGGAAATTCCAAATGGTCCCGTAATACAGGAAACAGAAGCGGCGCCGGCGGCTGGAACTGCGACGTTTCAGAATCTGCTGCAAAATCAGACGGACGAAGCTCGCTTCGATTACTACTACGCCACGCAACTCGCGTCCATCGCCCTCGACGGAAATGTCAGTGCGATCGGGAAACCAGGGATCTACATTACCTCGCGCCCCTCACCCGATGGACAGTGGATTCTCGTTCAAGCACTTCACCGGCCGTGGTCGTATCAAGTCCCCCGCTTCCGGTTCCCGACGCGCACGGTGATTTGGTCCGCAGACGGGCGCGTCGCTCGCACTTTAGCGGATGTCGGTCTCCAGGACCGTGTGCCCAACGCTTCAGGCGCTGTGGCGACGGGACTCAGGCAGCCGTCGTGGCGCGCGGATGCGCCAGCCACAGTCGTGTGGGTCGAAGCACTCGACAACGGCGATCCAGCGAAATCAGTGCCGAGGCGGGACCGGGTGCTCGCTCTTGCCGCACCCTTCACCGGCGACCCTCAGGCGTTGATCGAAGTGGCGAACCGTTTCGGTTCAATTATCTGGGGTCGCGATAATCTCGCCATCGTCGACGAATACTGGGACAAAACGCGAAAAGCGATCACGTGGACTGTCGATCCGTCGAGGCCGGGCTCAGCGCCGAAGCTGCTGTGGGATCGTTCATACGAGGATGCGTACACTAATCCAGGGACCTTCGCGACCACCGCAGGACGATTCGGGCATCAGGTACTCTTTACAACAAGGGATGAATCGAAGGCGTTTCTCATCGGGCTTGGTGCATCTCCTGCAGGCGATCGGCCGTTCCTCGATCGCTTCGACTTCAGTAAATCGAAGAGCGAACGCCTGTGGCGCTCCGAGGCGCCACATTATGAGCAGCCTATTGTTCTACTCGACGCCGACAAAGTGCGTTTTCTAACCCGCCGCGAGAGCCTGACCGAGGTCCCCAACTACTTCATTCGCGATCCTTCTGGCGGAAATCGGGCGCTGGTCGCGGTGACTCAGTTCAAGGATCCCGGGCCGCAGTTCGCCGGCGTGGCGAAGCAGCTCATCACCTACAGGCGCGACGACGGCATTCAATTGTCGGCGACGCTGTACCTCCCGCCGGGCTACGACAAATCCAAAGGTCCACTGCCGTTTCTGTTCTGGGCGTATCCCCAGGAGTTCAAGAGCGCGAGTGCCGCGTCGCAAGTGACTGGCTCACCCTATCGCTTCACGCGACCAACAGGCATGTCGC
Organism: Gemmatimonadaceae bacterium; assembly: GCA_035633115.1. Classification (NCBI taxonomy): domain Bacteria; kingdom Pseudomonadati; phylum Gemmatimonadota; class Gemmatimonadia; order Gemmatimonadales; family Gemmatimonadaceae; species Gemmatimonadaceae bacterium. The sequence goes on from DASQFN010000007.1 coordinate 13,346, forward strand.
ACCTGTTCATGCTGACTCAGGATTACGGTGTCCTCGACAATCCGACGATGCCCATCGTCGGCGAAGGCGACAAGGAGCCCAACGACTCCTACGTGACGCAGCTCGTAGCTAGCGCAAAGGCCGCGGTGGACAAAGTTGTCGGGATGGGCGTTGCCGATCGCAACCGGATTGCTGTTGGTGGCCACTCGTACGGCGCCTTCATGACGGCGAACCTGCTCGCGCATTCCAGTCTGTTCCGCGCCGGCATTGCCCGGAGCGGCGCGTACAACAGAACGCTCACCCCGTTTGGCTTTCAGGCGGAGGACCGCAATTACTGGAAGGCGCGCGACGTTTACATGACTATGTCGCCGTTCAATTACGCCGACAGCCTGAGCGCGCCGATACTTCTGATACACGGAATGGCGGACGACAACCAGGGAACATTCCCGGTGCAGAGCGAGCGCTTCTTTGCGGCCCTCAAGGGGAACGGCAAGAAGGCCCGCCTCGTGATGCTCCCCGCCGAGCCGCACGGTTATCGCGCACGTCAGTCACTCGGTCACACCCTCTGGGAAATGACACAGTGGCTCGACAAGTACGTGAAGCCCCCGGCGGTCGCTGGGAAGTAGCCTGCGCTTACCGCGTGAGGATGACGAACCGCGTCTCGTTGGGGCTGGCGGGATCGCGTTTGCATGTGATCCCGGACTCACCAGATGCGGGTTACGCCGAATTCGTCGAAAACCGCTTCATTGGAGACGAGCGATAACTCATGATTCAATGATTGCGCGATCAGCATTCGATCGAAGGGATCCCGATGCGTTCCGGCCAGCGCGCCGGCCAAGTCTCCATCGGCGAAGGTGATCGGCAGCTCAGTGAGCTCGAGGCGCCGGACAGCGCCCGCGAGATCGTGCGCCAGCACAGCAGCTGATGACAGCTTGCCGAGGCGATACTTCGTCCGCACTTCCCACGCGCTGGCCGCACTGACAAAAACCTCGTCCGTCCTCGTGATCGCGTCGCGCGCGACAATTGACAGGTCTTCGTCACCTGTGGCGAACCAGAGAAATGCATGCGTGTCGAGGAGAATCCCTTTCATCCGGCGCCGTCACCCTGCCCCTCCCACGCCTGCAGCTCATCGTCAGGCAGCGGCTCGAAAAACTCGGGTCCGATCCTGGCGAGTCCCTTGTACAAGCCAAAGCGCCGCTGCGCGGGCGGGTTCACCGGGACCAGCTTCACCGCGGGATCGTTCCCGCGGGCGATGATGATCTCCTCTCCCCCTTCGGCGCGCTCGATGAGTTTGGAGAGGTTCGTTTTCGCCGCATGGACGGTAATAACTGGCATGGGCCGTCTCGACTGCCGGATGATTAGCTAAGTATTAGCTAAGTCGCCAGGAGATGTCAATATTCGCCCTTAACCGCCGCTCATGTGATACGGCAGCCCGCGAAGGCGGAGCGAGCGACTCGTCCGGTCGTGCTCTGAGCACTGGCGAACAGCGACCGGGTAGATTTTATCCTCATGGCCATGCGCATGTCCTCTCTCGGCAACGGCTTGGTGATCGCAGGCGGCGCCGTTGGCGTCGCAACCGTTGCGGCCATCGCAACTGGTACGGAGATCGGTCTCACGCCGGCGATGGTTCAGCTCCTTATCTACAAGGGACTGGCCGCCGCAGCGATCGGACTCATCGTGGTTGGATCCTGGCTCGGCCGGCGAGGCCGCCAGCACGACCAGTCAGCCAAGGGTGCGAATGCTGGTACGCGCGAGCTTGAACCGGGGATGCCTCCACTGCAACACACGGTCAGAAAGTCGAACGAGCTCGCCGTCAATACGGTCAGAGACACACACTCCAACTGACCAACCACGAGCATTCCAGAGTGCCTGCACTCAAACTGCTCATCATTGACGACGAGCCACAGATCAGACGCGTAGTGCGTCATGCCCTCGAGGGGGACAACACTCGCGTACTCGACGCCGCTTCGGGGCGCGAAGGAATCGATCTCGCCGCCGCCGAGAAGCCGGATCTGATCGTACTCGATCTGGGACTCCCCGATATTCCAGGAGCGGATGTCTGCCGCGACATCCGCGGCTGGTCCACCGCACCGATCGTTGTTCTCTCCGCCCGGCATTCCGATGTCGAGAAAGCGGCGCTGCTTGACCTGGGAGCCGATGACTACATCACCAAGCCGTTCAGCACGGTCGAATTCCAGGCGAGAGTTCGCGCGCAGCTGCGCCGAGCTCGCCTCTCCAATGAAGTCGGCGGTGACACCTGCGTGACCGCTCACGGAGTGGCAATCGACCTCGCGAAGCGCTCGGTGCACCGTGACGGCGAAACCGTGCACCTGACACCTATCGAATGGGAGCTGTTGCGAGTTCTATCGGCGAACGCGGGACGAACGCTGACGCACCGTCAGCTTTTTTCCCAGGTGTGGAGCCGGCAGCACGGCGACGCTCAGCAGAATCTCCGCGTCCATGTCTCGAGCATTCGCCGTAAGCTCGAGCGCGACCCGGTTCGCCCGCAGCTCATCGTTACCGAGCCCGGCGTCGGATATCGCTTCGAGCTCGAGGCATAGACCCTTGGCCGGGCGATTTCAGAAAAGCCCGAGCCGGCGCGGCAGCTCAAAGCTCTCCAGCCTGCCCCAGTCATTGGACTGGCTGCTCTGGTTCGCCGCGCTCACCATGGCTACCGCCGCGATGCTTCCATTTCGCGACTCTCTCGAGAAGGCGCATGTCGCGCTCGTTTACCTCCTCGTCGTGCTCGGGGCAAGCTCGCGATCGGGTCGGACGCTCGGACTCACGCTGGCAGTCACGGCATTCTTCAGTCTCAATTTCTTCTTCGTACTGCCTTATTACACGTTCATGGTCGCGAAGCCTCTGGACTGGCTGGAGCTCGCGGCCTTCCTGCTCACCAGCATGGTGGCCGCGCATCTGCTCTCGCGCGCGCAGAGTGAGGCAGCCGAGGCTCGCAACCGCGCGGCCGAGGTCGACTGGCTGTCGGCCATCGGCGCTGAGGCGCTGAACGCCGGCCGCGCCGAAGAAGCGCTCGGCACGATGGCAGCGGTAATTCGCGAGACTCTCGACGTCACGCACTGCGAGATATATCTGCGCGACGGTGCGGATGGGTCGATCAGGCTGATGGCCGAAAGCGGAGCTGCGCCTCAGCCGGTCAGCGCCGGTTTCCCGAATGACACGGCGCCAGGTGATGACGGGAATGCAGACGCGAGGCTTCCAACAGGCGCGCGCATGGTCGAATGGGTCGCCGAAAGCGGCCGCGCTGTAGTAGAGCGAACCGATGGCGGCACGCGCACTGCCGGTGACGCATCTGCTCACGCAGATTTCGACGAGGTGGACCTGACCAACGCCCGCACGCTGCTCCTGCCGCTCAGAGTCCACGATCACACTGTCGGTGTTCTTCGCCTGGCACACGCGGACGCACTGCCTCTCGATGCGCCAAGACGCCGCTTTCTCCGGGCACTCTCGTATTACGCGGCACTCGGAGTTGAGCGCGTCAGCCTCGTTGCAGACGCGGAGACCGCCGAAGCGCTGCGCCGCGCGGATGAAATGAAGAACGCACTTCTTGCTTCCGTTTCGCACGACCTTCGGACGCCGCTCACCACGATCACAGCGCTCGCGCACGATATCGGAAAAGAGGGTGATGATCGCGCGCTCACGATCCAGGAGGAGGCTGATCGGCTCAACCGCCTCGTCGCGGACCTTCTCGACCTGTCACGCCTCGCCGGTGGTGCGCTCACTGTTGCGACCGAGATCGAGGCCGCCGACGATCTTGTCGGGGCGGCGCTTCAGCGAGTTTCCGGAGCACTCAATGGCCGCGAGCTGAACGTCACGCTCGACCCGGCTGAACCGCTTCTCCTTGGCCGATTCGATTTCGTGCATTCACTCCGTATCCTCGTAAATCTCCTCGAGAACGCGCTCAAGTATTCTCCTGCCAGCTCGCCAATCGAGCTCTCGGTGCGACGTGAAAGCGACTGGCTCGAGTTCGTCGTCGCGGACCGTGGACCAGGCGTACCGACTGAGGAACAGGAGCGGATCTTCCAGCCGTTCTACCGCCCGGCCACCAGCCCGCCGGACACAGGCGGCCTCGGGCTCGGCCTTTCCATCGCTCACGGGCTCGCGACAGCGCAGCGTGGCAGCGTGCGCTACGAGCCGCGCAAGGACGGAGGGAGCCTTTTCATCCTGCGACTCCCGGCGGCCGATCTAGCCGAGCTTTCGGAGGTTTCACCCGGCTGAACTTTGTGAAATCTTAACGGGACAGCCCCCGTCCCTTGTGCGGTCTTCACGCTTCACCACGTAGCGTGCACCGAAGCGCAGAGCGCCGAACGGCGCATCGCCTCGGACACAATGACCGCAGAACCCACACCCGATCCTCACGGCCGCCGTCTCGCCGTGCTCACCCTCACGGCGCTCGGCGTCGTTTACGGCGACATCGGCACGAGTCCGCTTTACACGCTCCGCGAAACCTTTGCCCACGAGTACGGCCTTGTGCCGAACGCCGCCAACGTCTACGGCATTCTGTCGCTGATCACGTGGTCGCTCATACTGGTCGTCGTCGTCAAATATCTGTTCTTCATCCTTCGAGCGGATAACCGCGGAGAAGGCGGCGTGATGGCGATGCTCGCGCTGCTGCTTCAGCGTCAGCACCGGCGCGGCGATCGGAGGCGGAAAGCCCTGCTCGTCGTACTTGGCGTTTTCGGAACCGCGCTGCTGTTCGGCGACGGAATAATAACGCCCGCCATATCAGTGCTCGGAGCAATGGAAGGACTCGAGGTCGTCACCCCCGCGCTCGAGCCGTACGTGGTGGCTGTGACCGTCGTAATTCTCTTCGGTCTTTTCATGTTCCAGAAGCACGGGACGGCTCGCGTGGGCAAGACGTTCGGTCCTATCACCTTCGTCTGGTTCGTCACGATTGGTACTCTGGGGCTCGTCGAAATCGCGAGAGGGCCGAGCATTCTCGCAGCGCTCAACCCGTGGCATGCCGCGCAGTTTCTGAGCGGGCGCGGGTTCGTCGCATTCGCCGTACTTGGTGCGGTGTTCCTCGCTGTAACCGGTGCCGAGGCGCTGTATGCCGACATGGGCCACTTTGGAAGGAAGCCGATCCGGCTCGCGTTCTTCATCCTGGTGTTCCCCGCCCTGCTCCTGAACTATTTCGGACAGGGAGCTCTCGTTCTGCGCGACGCGACAGCCGTCGCCAATCCGTTCTATCTGCTTGCACCGCGCTGGTTCCTCTACCCGCTCCTGCTCATCGCGACGCTCGCCGCCATCGTCGCTTCGCAGGCGCTTATATCCGGAGCGTTCTCTCTCGCGCATCAGTCGGTGCAGCTTGGCTACAGCCCGCGGCTCACGCTGGTGCACACGTCCAGGGAGGAGTACGGGCAGATATACGTGCCCGAAGTGAACAAGGCTCTGATGGTCGGCACGCTTCTCATCGTGCTCGCATTCCGATCGTCGAGTGCGCTCGGCGCGGCGTACGGCATAGCCGTCACGGGAACGATGTCGATCACCACCGTTCTCTTCGCCGTAGTCGCGCGCACGCGATGGGGCTGGCCGATATGGCGCGTACTCGCGCTGTCTGCCTTCTTCCTTTCCTTCGATCTGGCATTTCTCGGCGCCAACGCCTTGAAAATTGCTCGCGGCGGATGGGTGCCACTGGCGATCGCGATTGCGATCCTGACACTCATGACCACCTGGAAGTCAGGGCGCGGCATTCTCCTGAGAATCATGAGGCAGAGCGGGCTGCCGCTCGATCTGCTGCTCAAGGAGATCGAGCGCCGGCCTCCGTGGCGCGTGCCCGGAACTGCCGTCTTCATGACATCGGAGGCTGAGAACGCGCCGCTCGTGCTGCTCCACCACCTGAAGCACAACAAGGCGCTCCATCAACAAGTGGTACTTCTGTCGGTCAAGGCGGCCGGCGTGCCGCTGGTGCAGGACGCGGAGCGAGTGCACGTGACTGCGCTGGCTCATGACTTCTATCGCGTATCGGCGACATTCGGCTTCATGGAAGCGCCGAACGTACCACGCGTCATGGAGCTATGCGCGGCGCAGGGGCTCCACGCGCCGCCGGCCGACACGAGCTACTACCTCGGCCATGAGCGCCTCATTCCAACGGGCAAATCCAGAATGCCCCGCTGGAGGAAGAAGCTATTTGTGTTCATGACGCGCAACACTCTCTCTGCCGCGCAGTTCTTCGGATTGCCTCCAAACCGGGTAGTGGAGCTCGGCGCGCAGATCGAATTCTGATCGTGTCCGTTCTTTTGATCACCGAGCGAGCAGGAATCTCCGCACGAATTCGACAGTCGAATAGAATTGAAAGTCGACGTTGTTCTTTTTCCTGAATCCGTGCCCTTCATCCTTGCCCATGAGGTACCATACCGGGCTTCCATTCTGCTTCACGCGCGCGACCATCTGCTCCGCTTCGGTCCTCGGCACTCGCGGATCGTTCCCGCCCTGCACCACGAACAGGGGCTTCGTGATCTTTGCGGCGTTGTTCAGCGGAGCGATTCGCTCGAAGAACGCGTACATCGCCGGGTCGCGCTCGTCGCCATACTCCACGCGTCGGAGATCGCGACGATACGACTCCGTGTTCTTCAGAAACGTATTGAAGTTGGAGATGCCGACGATATCCACCGCACAGCAGATTCGATCGTTGTAGTTGGTCGCCACGGCAAGCGTCATGTATCCACCGTAGCTGCCGCCAGTCACCAGAACCCGGCTCGCGTCGAGCTCCGGCTGCCGCGCGATCCAATCGAGGAGAGCGCCGATGTCCCGCACCGACTCTTCCCTCTTCATCCCGTTGTCGAGCTTCACGAATGACTTTCCGTAACCGGTGGAGCCGCGCACGTTCGGATAGATGAGCGCAACGCCAAGCTCGTTCAGGTAATAGTTGGTGCGGGCAAGAAACCCCGGCGTATACTGGCCCTCGGGCCCGCCGTGAATGTTTATGATGACCGGACGCTTCCCGGAGAAGCGCTTCGGCGGCCGGTAGTAGAAGCCCGTGATCTCCCGCTGATCGAAGCTCTTCCAGCGGATGAGTGAGGGCTCCACGAGCTCCGACGCGATGAGCCCGCCAAGCTCGCTCTCGGTCCAGCGCACGACACTGCCCGTCTGTGGATTGATCGAATAGACGTCGCCCGGACTCCGAGCCGACGACATAGTGAACGCCAGCTCGTAAAGACGTGGATGCCACCTCACACCGCCGATGCCGCCTGCCGGAATATTCGAGACCGGCTTGATCTGCCGCGACCGCGTGTCCATCAGGTAGAGTCGATCGATACCAGCCTCGTTAGCGACAAAGGCGACGCTCTGACCGTCGCTCGAGATTTCGAAGTCGACAACATCCCAGTCGATCGACGTGGTCAGGGGCGTGACGCGCCGCGTCGCAAGATCGACATATGCGAGCCGCTGAAACTCGGAGCCGGCATCGCTCGTGAGATATACGCCGCGGCCGTCCCGCGCGAACCGCGCGCCGCCATACGCGACCGTGTCCCGCTCATTCGGAATGAGTGGGGTGCGGGCTCCGCTCGCGACGTCCACGAGGTACAGCCGGCTCTCGTTCACCGAGAGGTACTCCCCGACAAGCAGTCGGGCGTCGTCCGGGGACCAGTCGCTCACGCCCCAGCCACCGCCCTTCACCTCGAGCACCCGGCGTGTGCTCGCCGGATTTATCGGGTCTGCGACGTAAATATCGCGATCGGTTCCGTTGCGCCGGGTGCTGCCGTACGCGATGCGGTCGCCGCGCGTGCTCCACCTAATGCCGCCGTTCTGCGAGCGGCCTCCGTCGCTCAGCAGCGTGACGGCGCCGCTGGACACGTCATATCGGTAGATCTGACCGAATTCGTTGCCGCCAATGTCCCGCGTGAACAGGAAGTAACGCCCAGCCCCGGGCTCGTACGAGGCGTTGCTGACAGGCTCGTCGAAGAACGTGAGCTGGGCGCGCGCGCCGAGCGGGGTGGCGACACGATGAATCTGCGCGGTATTTCCGGAGCGGGTGCTGATGAGCACCTCGCGGCGCGTGGGATGCCAGTCGGCCAGGCTCGCCGATCGCGATTCGGTGTAACGCCGCACCTCGGCAGCCAATGCCGCGGGGATCGGCGGAATCCCGTCCGCTACGAGGTTTTCCGGCGGCGATATGACCGGCGTCTGCGCGCCTTGCGCAGCGAGAGCCGCCGGAAGGAATTGCCCGAGTGAGACTGCGAGGATGAACGATCGGCGCATGCGGCGAGGTCCGGGTGACGGAGAATTGTAGATGTAGTCCGTATCCCCCGGCGACGCCAGATGCCCGCCGTCGCGACGAGCTAAGCGGCGCCCGGCATTATCCTGCTGCGGAGTACGGCGAGACGCTTTCGCACCGAGCCGTCCATCACCGTGTCGCCCACCTTCACGATCACGCCGCCGAGTATTGCAGGATTCACGTTGACGTGAAGCACCGCCTGCTTGCCGAGCACGCGTGACAGCTGCTCCGCAATCGCGTTGCGCTCGCCCTCGGTGGCCTGTCGTGCAACCGTGACGTTGGCGTGAATGCGGCCCTCCGATTGATCGACGAGGTTGTGATACTCTGTCGCGATCTCGGGGATCAGCATCTGCCGCCGCTTCCGCACGAGCGCGAGCAGGAACCGGAGAAAATGGCGGGGCACACGATCGCTCAGCGCTTCCGTGAACACCGACGACTTCTGCGCCTCGCTCACCTTCGGAGACTCGAGGAAAAGATGCAGCGTCGGATCGTCCTCCATCGCGCTCGCGACGTCCTGGATGAGCTTCCCCCATCCGTGAAGATCGTCGGCGCGGCGCGCGAGCTCGAGCAGCGCGTCGGCGTAATTGCGTGTAACCGTCGCGTCGCGCATCAGCGCTTGTCCGGTGTCACCGGTATCGTCGCGAGAAAGCTCTCGACAATCCGGCGGTTCGACTCGTCGTCCAGATTCTTCTCGATCACCTTGCTCGCGCCGGCAATCGCCAGATCAACGGCCTCACGCCGCAGCTCGGCGATGGCGCGCACCTTCTCGCTCTCGATCTCGCGGCGGGCACGCTCCAGCATCTCCTGCTGCTGAGCGCGTGTCTCCTCGATCATCTCCGCCCGCAGCTTGTCGCCAATCGCGCGCCCCTCGGCAATCAGCTTCTGCGCGTCGCCGCGCGCCGCCTCGATCTGCTTGCGGTGCTCAGCGAGAATCTTCGACGCTTCCTCACGGTCAGCCTTTGCGGCGGCGATCGCTTCCTCCAGCGCCTTCTCACGCGCTTCGACTGCAGCGGTGATCGGCTTGAACGCGTACTTCGCGAGGATGAACCATACGGCAAGGAAGATCAACAGCGTCCAGAACATCAGCCCGCCGTGCGGCGTAAGCAGACCTCCCTTCGCCTCCCCGGCCGCTGCGCCGTGCGCTTCCTGTATCAATAACAGAAGAAAGTTGTGCATATGTCGGATCACTCGTTTGGCGTCGTGCACAGCCCGCGCGGTGCGCGCGGGCTGCACATCCGACTAGAACTTGCCCTGGATCTGGAACGCGATGACGATCGCGAACAGCGCCGCTCCCTCGATGAGCGCGGCAAAGATGATGGCGCCGGTCTGAAGACGGCCGGCCATTTCGGGCTGACGAGCCATGCCGTCCATCGCCTGGCCGGCGAGGCGGCCGATTCCGATGCCCGCTCCAATCACCGCGATGCCGGCGCCGATTCCTGCGCCGAGCTGCGCCCACGCTGCAGTGTAGGCCTCGTTGAACGCACCGGCTTGAGCAACTTCCTGAAGTAGCGGATAGAAAGACATTGTCTTGCCCTCGTTCGGTGAATCACTTGATGGTGGAGTCCGCGCCACCTACGCTGCCCGCCGGCGGGACTTTCGTCCCAGCGGGCTTCACCGGTCACTCGACCGGTTACGGAGAATGCTCCTAGTGAGCACCCTCTCTGATGAGACCGATGAATACCGAAACCAGGAGCGCAAACACGAACGCCTGCAGAAAGCCGATGAATATCTCGAGCAGCATGATCCCGAGCGCCGCCAGGAACGGAGCCGGCGCGATGAAGTAGCTGCCGAAGCTGAAGATGAGCCCGAGCAGCGCCAGCACCACGATGTGGCCGGCCGTCATGTTCGCGAACAACCGGATCGCGAGCGCGATGGGCTTCGTGAACTTCCCGGCCAGCTCGATGGGTGTCATCAGCGGCGTCAGCATGAGCTTCATCACCAGCGACTGGTCACTCGGCCAGTAGACTATGGTCTTCATGTAGCCTTTCGGCCCCAGCGTGCGCATGCCCGCAACCTCGATCATGATGAAAGAGAGAATCGCGAGAGTCGCGGTGACGGAGATGTTGCCCGTCGCGGTCGAGCCGTAGGGAATGAGTCCCAGCAGGTTCGCGAACAGGATGAAGAAGAACAAAGTGAGGACGAACGGAACGTACTTGTCGCCGTGCGGTCCGACGTTCGGGATTACGACTTCCTGCCGGAGGTACAGCACGAGTGCCTCGATGCCGTTCGCGAATCCTTTTGGCGCCTTTCCTGCCTGCTGGTGGCGGCCCTGTGCGCGAGCGCCGAGAAGCAGTGTGACCAGGCAGAGTGTCGCGGCGATGAGCAGCATCACGACGTGCTTCGTGGGCGACAGATCGAGTACAAGGTTGCCGATATGGATAGGATCCCAGTGCGGGAGCTCGTACTCGCACACCCAGCCCGCGTTGAAGCACGGGTACTCCAGGTGGTGCGAGTCGGTGATGTGCGGGGTGATGAAATCCTGGTTTTCAGCGATCATATGCGAGCAGGAGAGGTTCTACGAGCATCGAGAGGAACATGAACGTCGCGAGCGAGACCAGAGCCGCGGAGCTCGGCAGACCGAGCGCCGGAACAATCAGCAGAGCGTAGACCGCGAGCACCAGAACACGAAGCACTGAGCCGATTCCCCATCCGAGCATGAGGTTTCTCACCGGCATTCGCCGGGCGATGGCGAACGTGACCAGTTGTACCGCGAGTGCGATCATCGCGCTCGTTCTCAGAGCGCCTGAATCCCCCGGTGAATCGAAGCCGAGCTGAAGCACCAGGTACGAGATCGCGATCAGCGCCGCGGTAGCGGCGGCGAAATACATGCCTGCTTTCACGTGCCTCGGCGACCGTGGATCTCGTCGTCACGTTTCTGTGCGGCGACGATCTTTCGGTATACGAGGTAGAAGCTTCCTGCTGCGCCGATGAAGACGCCGGCGAAGACGCCGATGGGGCTCGTGCCGAGGGTTGAATCGATCCATTTTCCGAGGTAGAGGAAGAGGAGGATCCCGGCGGCGAACTGTATGCCGAGGCCAGCGTAGCTCGAGGCGGAGAGCTCATCCGAGCGACCTTGTTTGTTGGAGGAATCGCGCGGTTTGGGTTGCATTTCCGAGTAGAAATCTAGACTTTGTGAAATTTTTCGCAAGCTCGGTGGCCGTCACAAACTTGCTCCTGACGAACGATCTCCACAATCGCAACTTATTCGTAACTAGCGCAGTTACTGGAAGTTAGCTGTTACTTGTCTATTGACCGATCGTCATGGTGTTGATAAGTTGGCGCTCGTCATTTCGCGGCCTTAGTAAGGGTTCGAACGAGCTCCAGCACGGGCCATCTGTTCAAGAATGCGTAATCCACTTGTAATACCTCTTCTTGTCGCCGCGTCTGTGGCATTTGCCAGCAGCTCGTCGGGCCACAAGCAATCCCCGGAAAAGAAGCAGGACGATTCAGCGCACAAGAGCGCGGCTTTGGCGTCGTCGCTGGCGGTGAAGGTGAGCGACGGGGTTCGCTTCACGCTGAACGTTCGGAACAACGGCTCGCGGATGGTGGAGCTGAGGTTCCCGAACGGGAAGACCCACGACTTCTACGTGCTTGACGAGACCGGCCGCGAGGTGTGGCGCTGGAGCAAGGGGCGGATGTTCACGCAGACGCTTCAGAACAAGCTGATCAAGTCGAAGGACAACGCGGTGTATGCGGACAGCTGGAGCGGGTCGAACGCGCACGGGAAGTTCACGGCTGTCGCGGTGCTGCCGAGCGTGAATTATCCAGTTGAAGAGAGAGTCGAGTTTGCGCTGAGGTAGGCCGGGCTGGAAGAGAAGTTCGGATGAAACTTGCCGCCGCTCAAAATTCGAGTGGCGGCCTTTTCTTAGGGCTTGCCGAGGGAGCGGCGACCGAAGCGAAAGCTCGCTGACGCCTCGGTGACGCCGCAGCCGTATGTTAGGCCCGTGACCAAAAAGCCGAATCCCGGAATCAGTCTGCGCGCGTTGGGCGATGCCACAATAGCGACTCCGTTAACGACGATCGATCCATCGGCTGAGATCATATTCGCCGCCGCCCTTTATTTGCTGCTCGAGCGCAGGGAGCCGATAAGCAGGAGAAGCTTTCAGGCGGTTCTCTGGCCGGACGCTTCAGATCGAACCGCGTCCCACCGGTTGCGGCAGACCCTTCTCAAGCTTCGGCGACTTGGCTTTCCAATCGATGTCGCAGGCAAGGGACACATCTCGCTTGCCACGGAATCCGTCAAGGTCGACTACGAGGATTTCCTCGCAACGCGAAATGGCCTCGAGCGGAGTGGGAACGATGCGCTGGTTCTCCTGCCGGCTTATGAGCCGCGCTTTTCTCAGCGGTATCTCGAGTGGCTCGATACCTGGAAAGCAGACGTCAACGCCTCGATGACCCGCGTGATGCTCGGAATAATCGCCCGGCATCGAGTGAAGGGAGAGTGGGTCGAGGCGGAGCGTAACGCGGCGAAGCTCCTTCGATTTCAGCCTTACAATGAAGAAGCGACGCTGGCGATGGCTGAAGCGTGCGCGATGCGGGGTGGCAAGCTCCAGGCGATGGAGATTCTTGACAAGTATTTGAATGAAGTCGGGAGCGGCCCAACGGATCTTCGGCTACCGGCGACGATCATGCGGCGGCGAATCGCTGAGCGGATGCATCCGCGAATGGAAGCGGCAGTCGGGCAGTCACCGCTCGTGGGACGGGGCGCTGTGATGGAGCAGCTCGGAGAGCTGTTGCGACGTTCTCGCGACAAGAAGGGTCAATCTTGCCTGGTGTGGGGCGACGCGGGTGTGGGCAAGAGTCGTTTGTTGGCCGAGTTCGCAACATTCGCATCGCTGCAGGGAGTTCCAACGCAGCGCGTGCAGTGCAGGCCCAACGACCGGCATCGCCCACTCTCAGCATTCGTCGATTTGGTGCCGGGATTACGAACGATGCGAGGTGCGATTGGCTGCTCACCCGAGACGTTTGGCTATCTGGATCGACTGACGAAACACAAGCCATCTATTAGCGAAAGCAGGACGAGCGATGGAGACTCAGAGTTCGTGTATTCGCGGGTCCAACAATCACTCTTCGACCTGATCGATGCGGTGTCCGAAGAGGGATGTCTTATCGTCCTCATAGAGGATGTGCACTGGCTCGATTCGACGTCCGCGAAGCTTCTGAGCGAAATGGTTGCATGGGCGACTGACCATTCAATCTTCTTCGCTCTCACGGGGCGCGAGCGCCCGGAAGATTGGGCTCGCACGCCGGGTGGTTTGACGGAGATCCATCTACAGCCACTCGACACCGGCGCCTCGAAGGATGTCATTCTCGGAGTTGTGAGGCAACAAGGGCATGAAATCGCCGAGGGTCATCTTGACTGGTGCGTCCGCGTTGCGGAGGGCAACCCTTATTTCCTTCAGGAGCTGGCGAACCACTGGGTAGAGACTGGCGATCAGCAGGAGATTCCGTCGTCACTGGCGGCTGTTCTCAACGAGAGGATTTCGCGGATAAGTGGCGAAGCCCTCCTATTACTGCAGACATGTGCGCTGTTAGAGACAAACGCAACTCTTGATCGCATCGAAAAACTCATTGGCCTCGAGGCGCACCGCATGCTGCCGGCGATCAATGAGCTTGGGCTCGCGGGAATGCTTGTAATTGAAGCCGACGATCCAGCGAAAAACTCAGCCGATCGACTGTTGAGTCGTCACGATCTTCTCTCTAACGCTGCGCTCGCGCGGCTCACCCCCCCCGCCCGCGCTTTTCTTCACCGTCGCGCAGGAGCCGTATTCGAAAGCGAGATCGAGGGTGAGCGTTCTGCCTCGACTCTCTGGGATTGCGCAAGACATTGGCAGTTGGCGGGAAATATCGGCCGCGCGTTTCAGCTGGCGAAATCGTGTGCGACCCATCTTATGGAGGTCGGTCTCCCGAGCGGAGCCGCACAAGCTTATCGGAAGGCTTTAGCGTATTGCAGTACCGCTGAGGAGACCGCTCAAATTCTTGAGGGGCAGACTCGAGCCTACTATCGAAGCAAGGACTGGGGGGGCGTACTGGAGGCCGCAGCGCGTGCCAGAAAGGTCCATCTAAGCATCAATCCGAGCGTGGACCGGCACGACGATCTCGAGTTGATGGTGCTGCGCGCTCAGTGGCGCAACATGCATTACAGTCGCATCCTAGAAAAGGCGCTAAGGTGTCTCAACGAGCCAAATGCCACAGCCAGACACAGAGTCGAAGCTGGGATCATGTCATTGAAATTGCTAACGATGACGGGAGACATGGAGTCGATGCGCGACGTATACGCGCAGGTCGAAACGCTCGCAACAGCGCCAGATGTGGACCTTGCAATGCAGCTGCAGGCGAAGGCTATCTACCATACGACTTGCGGTAGCCTGGAAACGGCGCTTGCGTCTACGCGTTTGCTGGTCGAAGAGCATCGCAAAAACGGTCACGTCGGCGATCTAATACGATCACTCAATAATGCGGCGGTGACACTGCGAACAGCCGGCGTCTTTGACGAAACCGAGAGTGTACTGCTTGAAGCTTTATCCGTGGCGAAAAAACACAAAATCGATCTTGCTTCCTTCGGAGTGCTAGCGATGCTCGCGCATACGGCACTCGAGCGCGGTGGAACCGAAGATGCACACCATTGGTGGGAATTGCTTCGGGCTAGTCCTGTTCCCACAGATGATAGATATAGCGAAGTTGAGCTTGCAGTGATTTCAACCCGGGTCGCGCTCTTAAGTAAGCGGCCTTGCGAGGCAAAACGATTCTTGCCCCGCGGCTGGGGATGGGTGCGCCGAGACCCAGTCGTGTTTAGACAAACATATTTCGCCTGTCTTTACGTAGCGACGGAATTGGCTTGCGGCCGTATCCCTTCCGACTCGCTCTTGGAATTTCTTGAGGGGGCGCATCTTCGGGCGCGTGATCTCTTTTACCAAGCTTATCCGACGTACGCCCTCTACGTTGGTCTTACGGCGGCCGGGAAGGAGGCGCGCGGGGCAAAACTGCTTACCGAATATCTATCGAGTTTCCGGAGGGAGCCGCACCCGCCCTCGGCCAAATTGTTGTTGGGGCTCGAACGGCTTCTGCCGTTAGCTCGCAAGAAGCGGAACGGGCGCGGGAGTCTTCCAGCGGTCTTGTCCAGCGATCGCGGGCGTTAACGGAACATCCTGATCGAAGAGTTTTGGGTAAATCGGGCTTACGAGCAACTTGTCGCATATCGACGGATCAAATTGGCGTCCCCGTAACTTCACGAACTCTGCCCGAACCTGGGTTTCCGTCAGAGCAGCTCGGTATGGCCTGTCGGTTGTCATCGCATCGATCGTGTCAGCGAACATGATGATGCGACTCGCGATCGGAATGTTTTCGCCAACCAGTCCATCCGGATAGCCCGTACCATCCCAATTCTCGTGGTGGTGGCGAATCGGCTCAACTACATCCTTAAGTTGGGAGACCATTCTAACCAGCTCCTCACTCTTAACGGGATGAGTTTGCATGATCGCATTTTCTTCGGCAGTAAGTCTGCCGGGTTTGCTCAGAATTGGCGCGAAAACTTCGTGAATCTTTCCGACGTCGTGGAGCAAAGCAGCTACTGCGACACGCTCGACTTGTTTGTCACGAAGTCCAATAGCCTGCGCAATCAGGCGAGAATTTCTCGAGACACGACGTGAGTGGCCCGATGTGTAAGGATCCCGTGCCTCGATAGCGGCCACCATCAGCTGCAGGAGTTCATGATTCGTTTGGTCTAGCTCCCAGTTAACCTTGTAGAGCGCCCGAATTCCTAAGGCGGGCACGACGAGGGCGATTGCGCCCAAGGCTCCCCAATGCACATAGCAGTAGGCGAAGACGTAGACACAAGGCAATGTGAACAGGTCGTACAAGACGGTAACTCGCGCTCGGCCCGCCCAGAGGCCCCAAAAACGTTCTCGCTCACTTAGGGCGATGGCACCGGCCACCGCGGCTGAATTGATGAGCGCAAAAACGACGAGAATCGCGACGAAAGCAGGAAAAAACGGTCCCGACCCGGCGACCATCGCTTTTCCGCCAAGGGACTTGTATGTGACAATGCTTAATGCAACCCACAACGCGACCTGGGCAACATTGAATACGCCTTTAATAACCACTCGACGGTTTGCAACTTGAACCGCGACCGTTGCGATGGTAACGGCAGCCACCGTCACCCAATTAGGGGCCAAAATCACTGACGCGAGAATTGGCAGGAATGCGATTGAGCCAGATTCGCTACGGCCTGATTTCTTGTACGCGAGCATTTCGCATACAGCACTGAGAGCGGCAAAGACCGTCGCAACTTGGAGCGCCGGCCAAGTCACGCCGGGCTCCAGCAAATACGCTAGTACCCCCGCAAGTATCGCGGCCAGCGACAACGTGCCGACATAGAGACGAATGGGGCTGAACATAAGAAGGAGAAACCCCCAACCTCACGAAATTACGTCCAGCTGCCCTGGTCAGCCCAACACAGCATTCCGTGTAGAAGAGCAAGTAGATATGACATTTCGCGTCACCTCCCGGGATTTCAGTCGCAACCAGCATCCGCTGAATTGCGCTTAATCGGTTGGCTCAGCTCATGTTCTGTCTTGCCCGCTCAAGCTCCGCTCGTTTCTGAGGGAGGGGGTTTTTTTAGTTTTCCTGTGTAATCCCTGTTAAAGGTGAAACTCCACCACGCCATACAGGCGCGCTTTCGTTCTCACTTCACCTTCAAACTCCGCGCTGTTAGCGCGCATTCATTTTTGATCTGGTTTCTGCAATCTCACGCAAGGGCGCGTGCTGCTTCTTTTCTCACCGCGCGCGTGGCGCAGCCTTCATCTATAAGGTCAGTTGTGCTCGATCCACCGGTTAGTCGCGTCAAGTACCGCCAACACACCGGCAGACTCCGCACTCTCCCGCATCTCCACACTGCCCGTCAGTATCTTCGTCTCCCTGCCCGACCTCACACTCACCGCCACAAACACAAACGTCCGGTCGAACGCGTCGAACACCTTCACTCCCGCCACCCCGAGCTGACCTTCACGATTGTCCGCATCACCAATCGCCAGCAATGTCGCCCGCGCTGCCAGCTCCACCCGCGAACGATCACCCTCGATCCCTAAAGCTTCTCCGATAAATGACGAGTTCCCCTTCCGCAACGTCACCCTGCACGACAACCCCTTCGACCTCGACCCCCGTACCTCGACATCCTCGAAATACAGCCGGCGAGCAAAAGGGCCCGTCCTGTGTGAAGGCACCGACCCTTGCTGTCCTGAACGCTGCTGCTGACCGCCCTGACCCTCACCACTCTCCCCAGCCGCCGATCCCCCCGAACCAGCCGGCCCCGCCGGCCCCGTTGGAGGCCTCGCCTCCTCCGGCAACAGCTTCGGCTTCACTTCCGTCGTCGTCGCCACCGAGATCTTCCGATGATCTATACGCATCGCCAGATGCGCGATCAAAGCACTCTCGATGTTCCTTACCATCTGCTTCGGCGTGAGCTCCGCGGTCGTCAGAACGTGAATCTGATCGATCGCCCCGCTGTCCCCCGCAATAATCCGCGCCGAGATAACACCAGGGAGAGTGAGGATCAGCTCCTCCGCACGCTTGATCGGGAGGACGCTGCCAGCGATCGGGGACGACAAGCTCAGGCTCGTTGCGTGAGTTATAAGTGGCGGCTCGCTCGGAAACGGGCAGCAAGTATGGGAGTCGATACAGAAGTTTGCAAGAACAATTACCGGACAGGGATGTTGTAGTCTCGCAGCTTCCGGTACATGGTTCGCTCGCCTATTCCGAGCATCGCCGCCGCCTTCCGCCGGTTACCATTTGTTTCCGCCAACGCCGCCTGAATCGCCGCGCGCTCAATTTCCGCCATCGTCATTCCCGGCGCAATAGTCAACGTCCTTGGCCCCACGGACTTACCCGGCGGCTCGATCGCTGATTCAGGAAACCGTGCAGACCCAACCAGAGAAGGCGCTCCAATAGTAGTCGGCGCGCCCGCACCATTGTCCGGTACCGCACCATCCGCCCCACCATAACGAGATACATCCGATCCACCAGTCAACGCCGATTGAACATTTGGCGCTCCCACAGCCTGCATCCGCGACCGCAGCTCCTCCACCTGAAGCTTGAGCTCGACAAGGCTCCGAACGATGAACTCGAGCTCGCGCCCGCCGCTGCCGGCCGAACCCCGAAGCAATGGGCCGAGCGGAACAGGAAGAAACCGCGAGCTCCCACCCTCCCTGATCTCGCGCGGGATGTCACTCGCCTCGATCTCCCGGCCCGGCGCAAGCACCACCATGCTCTCGATCAGGTTCCGAAGCTCACGCACATTGCCCGGCCACTGGTACGCGACGAGCAGCTGCATCGCTTCCGCCGAGATGCCGCGGAACGGACGGTCGTGCGCCGCGGCGAACTCGCGCACGAATCGCCGCACGAGAAGCGGGACATCGTCCGGGCGCTCACGCAGCGGCGGCAGATAAACGCTCAACACA
The DNA here is from genome assembly GCA_035633115.1 of Gemmatimonadaceae bacterium. NCBI lineage: Bacteria > Pseudomonadati > Gemmatimonadota > Gemmatimonadia > Gemmatimonadales > Gemmatimonadaceae > Gemmatimonadaceae bacterium. The sequence continues at coordinate 32,012 of DASQFN010000007.1, forward strand.
TTCAGTCGGTAAAACAAATCGGCGCGAAACGCTCCCTCGGCCACGAGCTGCCGCAACGGCTGGTTACTCGCGGCAACCACCCGCACGTCGACATTGATCGCCGAGGTTCCGCCAACGCGCATCACTTCACCTTCCTCCAGTGCACGCAGCAGCTTCACCTGCGTCGCGGGCGGCACCTCGCCTATCTCGTCGAGAAAGAGAGTGCCCCCATGCGCGAGCTCGAACCTTCCGAGCCTTCGCTCCGCCGCGCCGGTGAACGCTCCCTTCTCGTGGCCGAACAGCTCACTCTCGATCAAAGTCTCGGTGAGCGCACCGACGTTCACCGCGATGAACGGCTTGTTGCGGCGCGGGCTCAGGCGGTGCAGCGCGCGCGCAACGAGCTCCTTTCCCGTCCCGCTCTCACCTTCCACCAGCACGGTGCTCGAGACGGGCGCCATCTGCTCGATCTTCACCAGCACCTGACGGATTCCATCTGACTGCCCAATGAGGCCGGTGACCTTCGTCAGCCGCTGCCGATCGAGTATTCCCTTCACCGCCGCGAACAGCTCCTCCGGCGAGATCGGCTTCGCGTAAACGTCCACAAAGCCGATGCCCCGCAGCTTCTCCATCAGCTCGGGATCCGAGACGTCGGCAAGGCCGAGCACCGCGACGCCCTCCCAGAGCTGATCCTTCACGACTTGAACGCTCGACGGATCGGCGATTGCACCGGTGAGAACGACGAGATCAGGCTTCGCCCGCTTGATCTCGCTCCTGATGTCATCGAGCGGCGACACCATCACCGTCTCGAAGCCTTCCGCCTCGAGGAGCGCGTTCAGGCGAACTGCAGTCTCGACGTCCGCCAGCGTGATCAGAACTTTCATCGCGCCGCGCTCTCGCTTCCGTGCTCCGTCACTCGTCCACTGAGGACATCGCAGGCGTGATCGACTATGGGATCGAGCGCCGCCAGACCGTCGCGCACTCCACTCGGTGAGCCCGGAAGATTGATGATCAGCGTAGAGCCTCGAACGCCGGCAATGCCGCGCGACAGCGCCGTACGCGGAAAGCTCTCGAGCGAGAGCACGCGAATTCGCTCGGCGATTCCCTGCGCTTCGCGCTCGATCACGACGCGCGTCGCTTCCGGCGTCACGTCGCGTACGCCGAGCCCCGTTCCGCCGGTCGTGAGTATGACGTCCGTGTCGCCCGCGTCACACCATTCCGCAAGCCGGGCGACGATTATCGGCGTGTCGTCGCCGACGGTCTCCTGTCGCGCCACCGAATCGCCCCGCGCCGCGCACCATTCACCAATCGCCCGGCCCGACGCATCATCGCGCTCGCCCGCCGCGACCGAATCGGAGATCGTGAGAATCGATACGCGCATGGTCCGGCTAGAGATGCGAGCCGTTCTTGTAGAACGGCATTTTCTGAACGCGCGCCGGTATTCTTCGCCCGCGAATCTCGATCTCCAGCTCGCTACCCTCGCCGGCAGACGCGAGCGGTACATAAGCGGTACCGATGGGAATGTTGAGCGTCGGACTCATCGTGCCACTCCGCACTTCTCCGCTCGGCTCCCCATTCACGAACACCGGGTAACCGCGGCGCGGAAACGAGCGCTCCTCCGTCGTGAATCCGACGAGCTTTCGCGTGAGCCCCTGTTCCTTCTGGCGAACGAGAGCTTCGCGTCCAACGAATTCGCCTTTCTTCAGCTTTACCAGCCAGCCGAGGTTGGCTTCGAGAGGGGTGACAGTGTCGTCGATGTCGTTGCCGTAGAGCGCCATTCCGATCTCGAGCCTCAGCGTGTCGCGTGCGCCTAGCCCGGCGGGAGTGACTTCGCCCGACGCCAGAAGGGCGTTCCAGATTTCGACCGCGTGCTTGTTGGGGAAATACAGCTCGAAGCCGTCCTCTCCGGTGTAGCCGGTGCGGGCCACGACGACATCAGAAATTCCCGCGACGGTGCCGAGCGAGAAGTGATAGTACTTCACGGAGGCGAGCTCGACGTCGGTGAGCGGCCGGAGAATGCGCGCCGCTTCGGGCCCCTGAAGTGCAAGAAGCGCGGTCGCATCACTCACATCCTCCAGCGTCGCGTCGAATCTGTCGAGCTCGCGGCTGATGTGCTCGAGGTCCTTCGCGGCGTTCGACGCGTTCACCACCATCATCAGATGGTCGGCGGCGCGATAGACGAGGCAGTCGTCCTCGATGGTCCCGCGCTCGTTGAGGATTGTCGAGTAGTGGGCCTGGCCTACCGCCATCCCGGCGACGTCGTTCGTCGTGACGTAGCTCACGAAATCAATCGCGCCCGGGCCCCGCACGATGAACTCGCCCATGTGGCTTACGTCGAACAAGCCGCACTTCTCCCTCACCGCCCGATGCTCAGCTGTTATTCCGGTGGGGTACTGCACGGGCATCACGTAACCCGCGAAGGGTACCAGCTTGGCACCCAGTGCTGCGTGGGTATCGGTGAGCGGTGTGCGCTTAAGTGCCTGCCCCTGTTCTGCTTGCGCCGTCAAACTGTGCTCCGGAAAGTCTTCGCTGCATGAAGTCCAATCCGGTCAATATGGCAGAAGGCGGGCGATCAGTCCACGTGCCTACCGCTTCAAGCTCCCGTTGTAGAGCCAGATCGTTTTGTGCAACGCATTGAACGCGCTTACATGGCGCGACACACCGTAAAAGAGGAGAGCACCTCCGCCGAGCACGGCCGCAAAGGGTAGCACATCCGAATCGCTTCCCGGAGCCGCGCCAACGCCGGCTCCCATGAGAAGCAGTCCGACCATCTGCAGGACCGCGCCCGTCGTATAGTCGCTCCGGATTGTTCGCGCCTCCGCTACTGCCTCCGGTGATGTCGCGACAATCGCTTCGATCCTGGGTGCGCTAAAAGTTCCCAGCGTTCCGACGCGCTGCTCCTGCACGCCGCGGAGAATGCGCCAGTTACCCCACGAAAGCTTCATCCGCAGCGCGCAGGTATTGTAGTCGCAATCGGCTGAAGCGTTCGGCGCGGGGCTAACCACTGCCGGCGTCCCTGGTGAGACTGAGCTCTGACTTGCTCCCTGTGCTCCAACGTTGAAAGCCGTCGCGACGGTCAGTCCTGTCAGAAAGAATATGCGCGTTTTCATCGCTCTCCTCCGGTGTAGGAAATGGGCCCGCGGCGTGGCTTGATGAAGGCAATACTATGTAACGAGCGTCACCCAGGCGTCAGCGCGGAAATTCTCGCCCGAAAACGAAATCTCCGGTACCCACGTTCAGCCGAGCTCGCCGGCCCGGCTGGACCATGGTCATGCGCTATCTGCTGATAATGTTCGCCCGGCCGTTAACTACGCTTCCCTTGAGCAAAGTGGAGTTCGCGTCGTACCAGGAATCTCCATGATTCTGCGCCGGCACCAGAGCGCCGAGATAGTCGTCGTTGGTCCTCAGCCAGCTCAGCTGATTGTACGCGTTGGCGAGGAATGACCCGAGAATGAGTCCCCAGCCGACCGGCCATCCGCCTTTGACGGCTGCGCCACCAACCGCGGCGGCTGTGGCGGCGAGAGCGCCCATAAGCGTGTCGCTGTTGAACTTCAGACCGCATGGGGTGTCGTCGTCTTCCCAGAAAAGAATGTGGTGCCCGTCTGGAAACTCCGCATTGAATCCGTTGACCTGGTCTCGCGTGAAGATCAGAACGGACCCGTTCCAGAAGGCATTGTTCTGGTCGAAGATTCGCTCCACCACGGCGTGTTCCCCGGAGCACGAAAGGTCTTCACCATATTGCGTGTTTCCACCCGATACTGGCCCATGGACATGGACTTCGATCTCGGGGTCGCCCTTGGTCCAGGGCTCGCCCCTGTCCACAATGCGGGAAAAAGTCATGTAATAGCCCGGCGTACCATATGAGCTCCCGCCGCCGCCTCCGCATTCGCCGCAATCGATCACCTTGCTGATCTCGAGCCCCCGATTGCCGCTCACCGACGAACACGCGGCAGGATTCTCATCGCATCGAACCATCGTCCCGATTGATTTCCCGCCGCGATCGTTGATGTTCCCGGATTTATTCGGGTCCAACGGCTCGTTGAAGCGCGTTTCTACCGGCACTAGTGCGAGCGTCGGCAGCGACGGTGGTGAGGCCTCATTGAGAGCTACCTGCCTTCCCTTCAGATCAAATGCAACGATCTCCTCGCCATCGTCGAGCTGTGAGGCAACGAGAATATTCGCATCGCCGGTCCAGCTCTCTCGCTGCGAGGCGACCGGGATGTAAAACTCGAGGTCCCTGACGATCTCGAGAGCCGCGGCGATGTCATCGGCTCTTTTTCCCGCAGCCGAAGCGGTGCGGACAAGCGTACCGGGGTTCAGGTACCTCCGGACCTCGAGCTTGTGCTCCTTGAATGGAGCGCTCTGCATCTGCTGCAGCACCTCAGCCCTAAGGCCGTCATTCGCGAGCGACAAGGCGATCGCGCGAGTGAGCGTTGTGAGCGCGGCGCGCTCCGTGGTGACTGGCTGACCGGGCGCTGCCGACGCCTGCGCGCGCACTGTCGGCTTCGTGACTTCGAGTGCATGGTCGGCGCAACCGTACGTGCCGGCGACAAGAACGATTGCTGCAAGGCTCCACAGCCTGGCGTGTCTCTTCATGAGGGACCTCCGAAGAAATGGGGGATGACATTCCCGGAGGCCAAAGGCATGACGACGCATGGACCGCCGGAACTTTGCCTGGCAGTCTACGCCGAGCCTGCAGTTTCAAGAGGACCGTTTTCTGGCGCCCGCAGCCGTTTCACCGCGAGCGGAGCGGCCGGCTCAGTCCATCAGCTCGCCGCCGCTGATCTCCCGCACGTCGCCGATCTCCGCCGCGCGTCCCGTGACTCTCGCCTTGATGACCTCCCACAGAATCATCGGCATCGGCTTGTCGTTCTTCATGTAAATCACCGAATCGGCATCAACGAAGATGAGCGCAATGCGTGGATCTTCGGGGCCGCCGTCGCGTTTGCCACCCTCATCGCCGAACCAGATTTTCCAGTCAGGCTTGTAGAGACTCCTGATCCGGTGCCTGTCGCGCGAGACGTGCGCCACGCCGCTCACCGAGACCCACTCGCGCGTGCGGGAATTGTAGTACGCGCAGTTCACATTTGGGTCGCTCTGAATCTCGTCGAGCTTGGTCGATTCAGTGTTCGTGACGAACCAGAGATCGGCGCCGGAGATGCGCTTCTGTGTCGCCATCGGCCGCGAGACGAGATGGCCGTCAGCCCGGCGCGTGGTGAACATCGCCGTCTCGATGCCGTCAATCAGGTCATCGAGCTCCTCGAGCTTTTTTTCAGTGGTAGGCATGCCGTCGAGCATCCGCAGGAGACATGCCCACCGTCCTGACGGCTCGTGTTAACCGAGCCCTTCAATCAAGCGCACGGACCGCCGACTCGACTTCCTGTACTTGTCCCGCGATCTGCACCTTCGGGAAGATCTTCGCGACGCGACCGTCACGGCCCACGACCACCGTCGTCCGCTCGACGCCCATGTACTTCACGCCGTACAGAGACTTCTCCTTCCAGATACCGAACGCGTCGGCGAGCCGGTGGCCTTCATCCACCAGCAGCAGGTACGGCAGCTCGTTCTTCTGCTTGAATTTCCGGTGCGACTGAGCGCTGTCAGGGCTCACTCCCATCACCACCGCATCTATCTCCCCGAACCGGGGAAAGGCGTCGCGAAAATCGCACGCTTCCTTCGTTCAGCCGGAGGTGTTGTCTTTCGGATAGAAAAAGAGAACGACGTTCTTCCCCTGGAAAGAGCGCAGGCTCACCATGCTCCCGTCGTCCGCCTCGAGCGTGAAATCAGGGACAGCATCGCCTTCCCTGATCACATCGGTGCCGCTCGCGGGAGGCGCCGTAGTCACAGCGCCACTCCGCCCATGAGATTCGCCATTATCGCCTTCTGAATGTGAAGCCGGTTCTCGGCCTCGTTCCACACCCTGCTCTGCGGTCCGTCGATTACATCGGGAGCAACTTCCTCGCCCCGGTGCGCGGGAAGGCAATGAAGAAAGATTGCGCCCTTTTTCGCGCGCGCCATGAGCTTCTCGTCCACCCTGAACCCGTCGAACGCCTTCTGCCTGATCGCCTGCTCGTCTTCCTGACCCATCGAGGCCCACACGTCCGTGTTCACCACGTCCGCGCCTTCCGCCGCCTCGCTTGGCTCGCGCACGACGCGAACATTCGCCGCGGATTGAGCGCGCTTGAGAATCGCGCCGTTGGGGTCATATCCCTCGGGACACGCGAGCGTGAGATCGAAGCCGAGCCGGTACGCCGCGTTCATCCACGAGTTCGCCATGTTGTTGCCGTCACCTATCCAGGCGACGCGCTTTCCGTCGACGGAGCCGAGCTCCTGAATGATCGTCAGAACGTCGGCGAGAACCTGACATGGATGGAGCAGATCAGTGAGCCCGTTTATCACGGGAACGGTCGCGAACTTCGCAAGCTCCTCGACGTCCGCCTGCGAAAAAGTCCTGATCATTATTCCGTCGACGTACCGCGACAGTACGCGCGCAGTGTCGGAGACGGGCTCACCGCGGCCGAGCTGCACGTCTCGCGACGAGAGGAAAAGCGCGTGACCGCCGAGCTGCCACGTGCCCACCTCGAAGGAGACACGCGTTCGCGTCGATGACTTCATGAAGATCATCGCCAGCGACTTTCCGGCAAGCGGTTTCGCCGTGTAAGAGCCGTCCCGCATGCGCTCGGCAAGCGCAAACAGCTTCAGCAGCTCGTCGCGCGAGTAGTCCGGAATCGCGAGGAAGTCTCGCGCGCGATCGGCAGGCATGAGGCTAGAGAATGTACCGGCGCAAATCTTCGTCCTCGACGATCGCCTTGAGACGCTCCGTCACGAGCGCGGCATTCACCGCAATCTCGCCATTGCCGCGGTCGGGAAGCTCGTATAGAACCTCCTCTAGCAGGGTCGTCATCACCGTGTGCAGGCGCCGCGCTCCGATGTTCTCCATCCGGTCGTTCACCTGCGCGGCGATCCGCGCGATCTCGGCAATTCCGTCAGTCGAGAATGTCAGCTTTGCGCCATCGGCCTCGACGAGCGCTGCGTACTGTTTGGTGAGCGCGTTCTCCGGCTCCGTCATGATGCGCACGAAGTCGGCCTCGGTGAGCGGCTTGAGCTCGACGCGGATCGGAAACCGGCCCTGAAGCTCGGGAATCAGATCGCTCGGCTTCGCGACGTGGAAAGCGCCGGCGGCGATGAACAGCACGTGATCGGTTTTCACCATTCCGTACTTCGTTTGCACGTTGGAGCCTTCGACGATCGGAAGCAGATCGCGCTGCACGCCCTCACGCGAGATGTCGGGCCCGCCCATCGACGGGCCGCGCTGGCCGGCAATCTTGTCGATCTCGTCGAGAAAGATGATCCCCATGCTCTCGACTCTCTCGAGAGCGTCAGCCGTCACGTCTTCGGTATCGATCAGCTTGTCGAGCTCCTGCTGGAGCAGGATGCGGCGCGCCTCCGACACTTTTACCGTGCGCTTCTTCGTGCGCTTCGGAAGCATGTCCTGGAGCATGTCCGAGAAATTCTCCATGCCTTCCGGCGCGCCCTGAGGAATCATCATGTCGAACATCGGCGCGCTCTGCGATACTTCGATGTCCACTTCGCGCGACTCGAGCTGACCGTCGAGCAGGAGCTGCTTCAGCTTTTCGCGGGTCCGCTTGTAGCGCTCTTTCTCGACATCCACTTCCTGTGAGACGTTGCCGCTCGACGAGACGAGGAAAATCGGCGATTCGCCTCCGGCCGCGTTTGCCTGCTCTGGTGCCGGCGCGGATTTCCCGTCTGCCGGCACCGGCAGCAGAAGATCGAGCAGACGATCGTCGACACGATCGTGAGCCAAATCTTCCACCTCGGTCTCACGCTCCGTGCGCACCATGTTCATCGCACTCTCTACGAGATCGCGCACCATGGATTCGACGTCGCGACCGACGTAGCCCACCTCGGTGAACTTCGACGCCTCGACCTTTATGAACGGCGCACCGGCAAGCTTCGCCAGGCGACGCGCGATCTCCGTCTTTCCGACACCGGTAGGTCCGACAAGGATGATGTTGTTGGGAGAGATCTCCTCGCGGATCGCTTCCGGCGCACGCTGCCGTCGCCAGCGGTTCCGCATCGCTATTGCCACCGACTTCTTGGCGTCGGCCTGGCCCACGATGTAACGGTCGAGCTCAGCGACAATGTGCCGAGGCGTCAGCTCGGCGAGCTTGGCCAGCGCCTGAAGGGTTCTCGGGGATGTCACCTTTGGCCAGTTGCCGGAGTCAGACAGACATGATGCGCAGTGATCATGTCACCGGCTCGAGCACCGTGATGTTGAGATTCGAGTACACGCAGATCTCGCCCGCAATCCGAAGCGACTGTTCGACAATTTCCTTTGCCGAAAGCTCTGTGTTGCTCACCAGCGCGCGCGCGGCCGCAAGCGCGTACGATCCGCCGGAGCCAATGGCAAGAATGCCGTCGTCAGGCTCGATGAGATCGCCGGTGCCGGAGATTATAAAGCCATGCTCGGCGTCGGTAACGGCGAGAAGGGCCTCGAGGCGCCGCAAAACGCGGTCGCTCCGCCAGTCCTTCGCCAGCTCGACTGCCGCTCTTGGCAGGTTTCCCGGATGCCTCTCGAGCTTCTCCTCGAACTTCTCGAAAAGCGTGAACGCGTCGGCCGCGGCGCCGGCGAATCCGGCGAGCAGCTTTCCCCCGCGCAGCGCTCGCACCTTCTGCGCGTTGGACTTCATAACCGTATTTCCGACCGTAACCTGGCCGTCGCCGCCGAGGGCCACCTTGCCATTTCGGCGGACTGCCAGGATCGTCGTGGACCGGATCCTGGTGGAGCGAATCCTGCTACTCTCCCTTTTCATCAGGTCAAAATTAACAGGGATGGCAGGGTGAAGCTGGAGCAGCTACCAATCGTAATCGGGGTTCTCGTCTTTCTCATCGCGTTGGCGATTGCCTACGATTCGATGAGTCCCGAGGAGCGACGCCCGTTCCGCGAGAGGCGGAGGCGCCAGCGCGCAGATCTCAACCGCACGGGCGAGCTTTTCGTTGCGCTGGGGACGGCGTGCGTGGCTGCGGCGCTCATCGGTCGCGACAACTGGCGGTGGGGAAACATCGCTGTATTTGCCGCCATTGCGCTGCTGGTCATTGGCGCGGCATTGAACCACCAGTTCCTGAAGGAGCTCCTGCTTTTTCGCGGGGCCAGCAGGCGCGCTACTGAAGATGAGCGGGCGCCGTCGACCCGTGCAGCTACTCAGTCGGCAGTGATTCGGGGTCGTATTTCAAGGTGACGCGGGCGATGTCGCGGACGAGCTCCTGAAAGCTCTCGGGGCTCATGTGACCGCATACCAGTCTCAGTCGCACGGCGATGTCGCGCTCGAGACGCTCGAGCGCCGGATTCGGGGTGTCGGCCAATTTCACCTCTGAGGAATGCGACGGCAGGAGCCGGCACCAGGTTACGCATTCCAGATACACCCACTTTGATTCATATGTTTCACACCCCGGCGTACCATTCATATCCCTGGTCGCTCCAGTAGCCGCCGTTTCGGACCGGCATAAAAACGATGCGGGTGAGGTACTTGGTGTTCTTGTAGCCAAGCTTTGTTGGAGAGTACACGCGGGCGGGCGCGCCGTGCGCCGGCCCGAGCATCCGACCGTCGAGACCGTAGGCAACAACCGTCTGCGGATGCAGCGCGCTCTCCAGGTCCCAGCTCTCGTGATAGCCGCTGTCAAATGACTGAAAGTCGACGTACTTCGCCGCGGGCTGAGCTCCGGCAAGACGCGCGAGGTCGCGGAGCCGGACGCCCGTCCATTCCTCGATGGCCGTCCATCCTTCCACGCAATAGTGATTCACTCGCTGCGTCGTGCGAGGCAGTTTCTGGAGGTCGTCCAGCGTCAGGCTGAGGGGACGATCCACCAGGCCCGATACTTCGAGCGCCCATCGTCCGCGCAACGCCTCGTTCCAGATCGGAACCGTCTTCGACACGAAATAGCTCGGCAGCGCGTTCCCGGTGAGACGCGTTCCGGCAATTGGCGCATCCATCGCGGTGTGGCGGAAAAGCGCGCGCTCCAGCGACTCGTTCTTTCGCTCGGCGTATCGCAGGAGCTTCTCGGCGCCCTTTGGACCGCGTGAATCGCATGCCGCGAGCAGGGTGGACCACGCCGCGGCGCCCGTAAGCTCCATGAACTTCCGTCGATCGATTGTCACTCCTCCGCTCCATCCGGCACCGCGGAAGCCGGCTCCGATGGCGGGGCGATTGCCGGACCGGGGAACGCCGGCGCTTCTCCGCCTGAAGGGTGTGGAATAGCAACCGGCGGTACGCTCGGCGGCTCCGGTGCCGCAGGTCGTGCAGGAGGTACAGGTGCGGGAGGAGCGTCAGCGGGCTCTTTCGATTTTCGCCGCCCGAACAGATTGTAGAACGGCCGCGCGTTTCTCGCTTCGGGCGATTTCTCCGGACTGTAGCCGCCGGTGGTGATGGCCCTCAATGCGTAAGGATCCACGGCGAAGACCATGAAGATGTGGATCGCGCTCAGCGCGACGAGCGCGACCATCGACAGGAAATGCCAGTAGCGGGCCCAGACATATCCGCCCATGAGGTCGGTCAATGGCGCAAGCTGAACCGGCTTCCAGATCGCGATCCCGCTGAGGACCGCCACAGCTCCGACGATGGGGAGGACGAAATACGTTCCGCGCTGAAGCGCATTGTATTTGCCCTGCACCGGATGCCGCTTTCTCAGGAACAGGTAGTACTTCATCATCTCGAGCGAATCGCGAAAGAATGATTTCCTCGGGACGAGGTCCCGCCATTCTCCGTGCAGGTAGATGAAGCCGAGGTAGATGATTGCGTTGACTACGAGAACCCACATCATCGCAAAGTGCCAGTTTCGCGCGCCGGCCAGCCAACCGCCGAACGTCAGAGCATTCGGAATCGGCTGACCCTCCCACGGGTAGCAGCAGAAGGTCTCGCCCTTCCGCGCGAAAGCCGGGTACGCATTGAAAATCCTGAGCCCGCTCCCCACCATGATCGTGAGCGCGACGGCGTTCACCCAGTGGGTTATGCGGACGACAGGATGAATTCGAGCTTTGCCCATACTACCTGCGGAAGCGGTTTCGCGTCGGACCCGGGATGCAGACAGTGGTGAAGGTTGATCTGGGACCAGATCAACCGGTATGCATTCCCGGCTGCTCGGATTATACGATGGCAATTATGTGTGCGGTTTTGTCCAGCCGCGAGGTCTTACGCCCTTGGGTGGGCCTTCCGGTAGACTTCCTTGAGCCGCTCGACGCTGGTGTGGGTGTAGATCTGCGTTGTCGAGATCGAGGCGTGGCCAAGGAGCTCCTGAACTGCGCGGAGGTCGGCGCCGGCGTCGAGAAGGTGCGTGGCGAAGCTGTGGCGCAGCGAGTGAGTGGACAATCCCGAGTCTTCGTCGATGCTGTCGAGGAAACCGGTGACGGCGCTCTGGATGGCGCTCACCGACATGCGCTTCCCGCGACTGCTGAGAAAAAAAGCGGTCCTGTCGGCCTTTGGCAGTGAGGTGCGGACGATCTCGTCGCGCTTCACCTCGTAGTTGCGCAGTGCAAGCTGCGCGTGATCGCCGACTGGTATGATGCGCTCCTTACGGCCCTTCCCGCGCACCTTTACCTGCTGCGACAGAAGATCGATGTCGGCGCGGTTGATTCCACGCAGCTCGGACAATCGCATTCCCGTAGAGTAGAACAGCTCCAGAATCGCGTTGTTGCGCACGTCGGTGAAGCGGCCCTCCTGCGCTTTCAGCTCGGAGCTTTGGAAGAGCAGGTCGATCTGCGTCCGGTCGAGATAGCCGGGCAGGTGGCGCTCGAGCTTCGGGCTGTTCACGCCGCGCGCCGGATTGGATTCAACCTCCTCGTTTCGATGCATGTACGCGTAAAAGCTTCGAACCGCGGACAGAGCGCGCGAGATGGTGCGCTTCGACAGCTTTCGGCGAGTGAGGTGTGAGAGAAATCCGCGAATCGCGAGTCGATCGACTCCCTCCCAGCTCCATTCCCCACCGCCGTAGTAGCCCCTGAGGTAAGCGGTGAACTCAGTGAGGTCGCGACTGTACGCCTTGAGCGTGTGTGCCGAGACATTCCGCTCTTTCTCCAGGTGAAGGAGGAAGTCGGTCACCTCGGGCGAGATGACTGTGGGCCGCTCCGCCGTGTCAGCTGGTTTCAGCGACACGGACAGCACTTTCGATCGACTCGTTCCATTCGGCGATCGCCGCAAGCGCGCGCTCGGCGATCATCTCGCGCTTTCGCTTCTTGTCGCGAATTGCCTCCGGCAGATCGTCGACGAGGCCGAAGTTTGCATTCATCGGCTGAAAGTGCGAGGGATCTGCCTCACGCATGTAGCGGTACAGCGCACCGAGCATCGTGACGGGCGGAGGGATCACTGGCTCCTCGCCGCCGATGATGCGCGACAGGTTGATGCCGGCCAGCAGGCCGGTCGCGGAGCTTTCCGTGTATCCCTCGACGCCCGTGATCTGTCCCGCGAAGAGAACACTTGGATCGTCGCGCAGCGAGAGATGAGAGGTGAGAGCCGCCGGAGAATTCAGGTAGGAGTTCCGGTGAATCGAGCCGTAGCGAAGAAACTCCGCGTTGGCCAGACCGGGAATCATCCTGAACACGCGCTGCTGCTCCGGGATTCTCAGTCGCGTCTGGAAACCGACGAGATTCCACATGCGGCCGTGCCTGTCCTCCCGCCTCAGCTGCACTACGGCGTGGGGCCGCTTGCCGCTGCGCGAATCCTGCAGACCGACCGGCTTCATCGGCCCGAAGCGCAGCGTTTCCGCACCGCGACTGGCCGCGACCTCCACCGGCATGCACCCCTCGAAGTACGGAGCCTCGTCGAACTCGTGTCCGTGAAACTGATCCGCGGTAGTCAGCGCTGAGATGAACGCGTCGTACTCTTCCTTCGACATCGGGCAATTGAGATAGGCGCCCTCATCGCCCTGGCCTTCCATCGTCTCTCGTCCGTACCTCGAGGCCGAAAACGCAATCGTCTCATCGATCGACTCTCTCGAGACGATCGGGGCGATAGCGTCATAGAACGCGAGGGCGCTCGTCCCGAGCCGCTCGCGAATCGCATCAGCCAGAGCGTCGGAAGTCAGAGGACCCGTCGCGATAATGGAGTTCGGCTCGAGGGTGGTGACTTCCTCGCGTGTTACTTCGAGGTTGGGATGCAACGCGATTTTCGCGGTGACTGCCGAGGCGAAAGCGTCGCGGTCGACGGCCAAAGCGCTGCCCGCCGGAACCCGCGCTGCATCGGCGCACTCGAGGATCATCGAGCCAAGCACCCGCATCTCGGCTTTCAGCAAGCCGTGAGCGTTGGACGTCTCGGTGCTCTTGAACGTATTCGAGCACACCAGCTCGGCGAGTTTATCCGTTGTGTGTGCGAGGGTCGTTCGCACCGGACGCATTTCGTGCAGGGCGACGCTGTGGCCCCGCTCGGCCAGCTGCCACGCTGCCTCCGAGCCGGCCAGCCCACCGCCTACTACATGAACAACCCTGTTGCCCGTTTCCAGTTGACCGTACCCGTACCTGTTGGCCGTTATCCGGTTGCCGTTATCCGGTTGCCGTTATCCGATTGCCGCTGCCTGCTTCCCGACGTCCGCTATCCGGTGCGCCTTTGCCTCTTATCCGCTCATCTGTTGAATCCGTTTACACCGCAACTGCCTCCGCCGGGCGCTCCGGTGCTTCCCACTCGTTCGCGCACTTTATGCACCGACGGTACTCGCCACGAGTTTTGTTGGATTTCATCTCCGCGCCGACGTAGCCGCACTCCGGACACACTTCCGCAACCGGCTTGTCCCAGATGACGAAATCACACGCCGGATAATTCGAGCACCCGTAGAACGCCTTGCCCCGCTTCTTCGAGCGGCGAATCGAGATGTCACCGCCATCCTTCGGACATTTCACGCCGGTAGGCATCGATCGCGTTCCGCGACACTTCGGGAAGCGCGAGCAGCCAAGGAACTCGCCTGAGCGACCGTGGCGAATCACCATTGGGGCGCCGCACTCGTGGCAGATCTGATCCGTGAGCTCGGCCGGCTTCCGCTCGCCGCGCAATGGGCGAGTATACTTGCAGGCCTTCGGATGGTTCTCGCAGGCAATGAAAGGACCGAAGAACCCGCCGCGCGCAACGAGCTTTCCGCCGCAGTCGGGGCAACGCTCCGTGGCGAGCGCGGAGAGATCGTGAGCTTCCGCGATGAGCGCCTCGAAATCGGCGTCCCTGAGCGACGCGGAGAATGGACCGTAGAACTCGCCGAGCATTCCGCGCCAGTTCACTTCGCCTTCCTCGATGCGATCGAGGTCGCTCTCCATGCTGGAGGTGAACTTGACGTTGAAGATGTCGGGGAAGCTCTTGACCATGACGCGCTCGACCTTGTCGCCGAGCTCGGTGGGGAAAAAGCGGCGCTGCTCGAGCTGCGCGTATCGTCTGTCGACGAGCGTCGAGATGATCGACGCGTATGTCGATGGTCGACCAATCCCGAGCCGCTCGAGCTCCTTCACCAGGCTCGCCTCGGAGTACCTCGGCGGCGGCTCGGTGAAATGCTGCGAGGGCGTGATCTGCTTGACGGGGACACTCTCGCCTACCTCTACTGAAGGCAGCGCCTGTTCGTCCTCGAGGGGACGGCCGTGACCGTCGCCTTCCTCGCGCGCTTCGCGGTAGAGCGCCAGATACCCCTGGAACTTCATCACGCTGCCCGTTGAGCGGAACAGGTACGGAAGCGGCTTCACCGCTCCGTTTTTCGTTACCGAAAGATCGAAGTCAACGGTTGTCGTATCGAACACCGCCGGGGACATCTGCGATGCAATGAACCGCTGCCAGATGAGCTGGTAGAGCTTGAACTGATCGGCGGACAGGTAGCGCTGGATGTGCTCCGGGCGGCGCGTGGGATCTGTCGGCCGGATTGCTTCGTGAGCCTCCTGGGCATTCTTCGATTTGCCGTCGCCATAAAGCTGCACGCTCTTCGCGACGAACTCCTCACCGAAAAGCATCTGCACGTATTTGCGTGCCTCTGTCCCAGACGTTTCGGAGACGCGTGTCGAGTCCGTCCGCATGTAGGTGATGAGACCGACTGCGCCCTCGGGTCCGATCTCCACGCCCTCATACAGGTCCTGCGCCAGGCGCATCGTGCGCTTGGAGCCGTAGCTCAGCTTCTTCGCCGCTTCCTGCTGCAGTGTGCTGGTCGTGAACGGCGGCGCCGCATTCTTGCGCCGCTCACGCCGCTTGACTTCGGTGGCATCGAAATGTTTCCGGGGCTCGAGCTCCGCGAGAATCCGCTGTGCCGTCTCCTCGTTCGGAATGACGGGCTTCTTCGAGTCGATGTGGTGGAGCTTCGCGATGAACTCCTGCCCCGCCTTCTCGAGCAGTGCCTCGACCGTCCAGTACTCGACTCTCTTGAATGCGTTGATCTCGCGCTCGCGCTCGACGAGCAGACGAAGCGCGACTGTCTGCACCCGCCCGGCTGAGATCCCCTTCTTTACAGTCTTCCAGAGAACGGGGCTGGCCTTGTAACCGACGAGCCGGTCGAGAACACGGCGCGCCTGCTGCGCGTCAACCTTCCGGTCGTCGATCTCGCCGGCGCTGGCGATTGCCTTCTGCACCGCCTCGCGAGTGATCTCGTGAAAGAGAACGCGGCGAATTGGAGCGCCGTTCTTCCGGCGGATCTGTCCGGCGACGTGCCAGGCGATTGCCTCGCCTTCGCGGTCGGGATCGGTTGCGAGCAGGATCTCACGCGAATCCCGCGCGGCAGTCTTGAGGTCGGCGAGCGTTTTCTCCTTTCCCGGGATAGTGACATACTCCGGCTCGAATCCGTTCTCGATGTCGATGCCGATCTTTTTCTCGGGCAGGTCGCGCAGGTGACCGATCGTGGCGCGAACGCGGTAGCCGCGGCCGAGATACTTTCCGATGGTCTTGGCTTTCGCGGGCGACTCGACAACTACAAGTGTACTTGTACCCGGCTCGAAGGGCGCGTCATCGTCGTCTACGATCGCCGACTTCCGCGATTTCACGCCGCGGGCGGTAGCGCCGGTTTTCTTCGCCGTTTTTCTTGCCGCTTTCTTTTTGGCGATTGCCATGAGGCTGCCTAGTGGACCGTCTGGTTGTCGCCGGGCGCGCCGGAGTCCTCGAGGCCCGAGCCCTCGAGCATTCCGCGAAGGTCTTCGAGAGCGATCCTGCCGTCGATCTGCATGAGGGCGCGCTCGATTATGTGCTCGAGCTCGACCGGGTTGATTGCCCCCGATCCGCTGAGCGAAAGGAGGTGGCCCCAGGCGTCCGGGGCGAATCTGCCCCGCTCGTGCGGTCCCATCACTCTGAATGTCATTGGCACAGCCAGACGTTCGTCCATTCGCCTAACCTATTTGTGCAGTATATGGTCAGCAAGCGCGTTAATCCTCCCCGCCAGACGACAGAGCGTACTGGCACACCTGCTCGATAACTTCTGATTTCTCAATAACTTCGGTATCCAGCACCAGATCGGCGGTCTCGTAGAGCGCCCGCCGAGCGTCGTACAGCCGGTTGATAGCCCCCAGAGGGTCGGGACCGTCCAGAAGCGGTCTCCTGGCCCTTCCAGAAGCCATTCTGGCCAGCACGGTCTCCGGGGCCGCTCTAAGGTATATCATACGCCCCGTGGAATGCAAAAGTGCCATTGAGTCGGCGTTGGTCACCCATCCTCCTCCAGTGGCCATAACTGTTCCCTTGCTGCCTGCCAGCTCACTGGTCAGGGCCGCCTCGATGCTTCGAAAATAGGCCTCTCCCTTCCGCTCGAAAATCTGGCCAACTGTCGCATGCTCGCGGTGCTCTATCTCGGTGTCGAAGTCCACGAAGGGCCAATTCAGCAGCCGCGCTGCCGCCCGGCCTACCGAAGTCTTTCCGACCCCGGGAAGACCCACGAGGATGATGTTCAATTAGGTCCGTTTTCCAATGTGGTCGACATACCCGTCGAAGTTCCGACGCATCTCGCCCAGCGAATCGCCGCCGAACTTCTCGATCATCGCGTGCGCGATGACGAACGCCAGCATCGCTTCGGCAATCACGCCCATCGCCGGTACAGCCGTCACGTCGCTGCGCTCCGCCACCGCGGACGCGGCCTCGCCCGTTTTCATCTCGACCGTGGCGAGCGGCTTCATCAGCGTGCTTATCGGCTTCATCGCCACTCTCACGATGAGTGGCTCGCCGGTCGTCATTCCGCCCTCGAGTCCGCCGGCGCGATTTGTACGCCGGCGCAGATTGGCCGACCTCGCGCTCTCGCCCCCCGAGAGGATCTCGTCGTGCACCGCTGAGCCCGGAAGTCTCGCCGCGTCGAACCCGATTCCGATTCCTACACCTTTCACCGCCGGAATCGACATCATCGCCTTCCCGATGCGGCCGTCGAGCTTGCGGTCCCAGGAGACGTGGGATCCTATCCCCACAGGCAATCCAGTGCATACGACTTCGCAGACGCCACCAAGGGTATCGCCCGATTTCCTCGCATCGTCTATTCGCGCGATTATCGCCAATTCGTCCCCGCGATCGAGAACTCTTATTGGAGACTCGTCGGCAGCCGCATTGAGGTCGGCCGGCAATTCGTCGGGAATCACTGCATCGATCCCGCCGACCTGCACGCTGTGACTTCCAATCTTTATGCCGAATTCCCCAATGAGCTTTCGACAAATTGCCCCAGCAGCAACGCGCGCTGTCGTCTCGCGCGCTGAAGCTCGCTCCAGTACGTCACGCGCGTCTTCGCGATCGTATTTCAGCATTCCGGCAAGGTCTGCGTGGCCGGGACGCGGCCGCGTTACCGCACGTTTTCGCGAGACCGCTCCGCCGTCCGCCGCCGGTGCGTCCGGCTCCGGATCCATCACTTCGCGCCAGTTTTCCCAGTCACGATTGCGAATCATCATCGCGATCGGCGAGCCCATCGTGAAACCGGCGCGCACGCCGGAAAGAAACTTGACCTCGTCGCGCTCGATCCGCATCCGGCGCCCGCGCCCGTAGCCTTGCTGGCGCCGCGCGAGATCGGCGTCGACGTCCGAGGCAACCAGCGGCAGACCCGCAGGTGCACCCTCCAGAATCGAAATCAGCGCTGGCCCGTGTGACTCGCCGGCGGTGGTGAATCGAAGCATTTCCTTCCTCCCTCGCGGCCGTCTACAACGCAGAAGCCCGGCGTTTCAGCCGGGCTCGCGTTCACATCATCAACATAGCTCGATGAGCGCTCGACCGGCGTCCCGCAGCCGGTCGAGCGGTGCGCCTATGGACAACTCGTCGTAAACGTATCCGGGAGAGTCACGATCACAACCCCTCCCCTTGTCGCGCCGACCAGCACGAGCTGACCCGACGCGGCGCGGAATGCCGCCTTGATCGGCCCGATAATCGGGTCCCTGATCGGCACGTTGCTGACCCGCTTGTAGCAGTAGCTGTCGAAGATCTCGATGACCGGCTCGGCCGACGCGGCGAACAGCAGCCGGGTTGAAAGCGGGAATGAATTGGGCCCGCTGTTCGTCGGATGGAAATCCAGACCCGCGTTGCTCGTGGTGGTTCCGAGGATTCCCTGGAGCCTGAGAACCGGGTTGAGCAGATATGTGGAGTCCGCTCGAATGCCCGAGAGTGATCCGTCGAAGTTGATTGCGACGCCCTGGACCTTGGCGAAGCTGTTGGCCACGAAATCCGACACGTCTGCCGCCGGCGATATGCCCCGATCCATCACCGGGAATGAAAGCGTTCCGATACTGCCATCTATCAGGCGGACCTGGCTGATGAATCCGCGGCCGACCTCGAATGACATTGCGCGCGTGCCGAAGACCGGGCCGCCCTCGCCGTACGCAGCCCGGCGGAAGTTGCCCGAGTTCCGAACGAACGTGGTATCACGAAATGCCAGAGCCGTTGGGTCGACAACTACCGAATAGTTGTCGACCCTCGTGCCGGATGTGACTTTCTGCTGGTAGGGCACGAGCACCGACTCGACGCCGGTGTTCGCATCGTACCGGAGAATCTCCAGCGTATCGGAGCTGTTGGCTGCCTGGCCAACTGCCTGCTCGAAGAAGAAGTGAGAAGTTCCACGGGAGATGTTCTCCCACCGCAGCGTGCCATTGTTTTTCGCAAAGGGCTCGCTCTGGCCGGGAGTAGGCGTCGTCGAATAGGTCACGACGACATCTCCGCATTCCAGTCCTGTTCCGTCGCAGGTCGCGCCGATATACTGCGGCCGGTCGCTGAAGTCGTACTTGGTGCGCTCCTGAACAGTGAAGCCGGCGGGCGTCTTTTTCGACGTTACGCTGAACGCAATGATGTTCGGCAGCGCGTAGCGGAACACTTCCCGTCCGCTCCCGCTCGCGTTCAGGTTGACGTAGCTGATGTCAGTGCCGCCGGAGTTCGCGACCAGCAGCGTATCGCCTATCGTACCGTTGTGGTCGCGCGGCCAGGCAGCGATGCCCCACGGACGCGACCCCACGACGATCGCTGATTTGAACGCTGAGTCGGTGAGACTGAAAACCTCGAGCTGATTCCGCTCGATGTTAGTGAAGTACAGCCGGTCCGTTCGGGGGTGATAGATCACGTCGGCAACGGTTCCTCCGAGCGGCAGCGATCTGGTGGACCCGGCAACGATTGTCACCGTGTCGACACGATCGGTCCCCCCGGAGAGCTTTGCATAGGCACGCACGTTATTGGAGTTCCGGGCGAATGCCTGGATGAAGACCTGTGTCGGGAAAACCGAATACGGCAGCCTGAGGTCGAACGTCTTGAGCTGTGAGGTGATGCTGCCGTTCGAGACAACCGAGTCTCTGGCGTCGATTGCGCCGCCCACGGTCCTGCGCACTTCGTAGCCGAGCACGGTGATGCCGGTTTGATCGCTCGCCTCGACGTGCAGCGTGTCGTTCACTTCCATTCTGGTCGTGTGACTCATTGTCACGACCGGCGTGGAATTGATAGCCGAAAGCGGCTGAACGTTGAGAACGAGCGGCGGTCCGAGGGTGCGCTGGCCAAGCGAATCGATCACGAACGGAACGACCGATACTGAGCCTGTCGGAGCACTCGCCGGTATTGCAATCGTGTCGAGCACCGCCACCGAGTCGCTAAGCGGGCTCGAGTACACAACAGAGTCCACCAGCGCGAGACCGCTGGTCGCACGGAAGCCGACGGATCGCACTTTGACCGCGGAGCGCGCGCTGAGTGAGACGATTATGGATTTGCCGACAACGGCAACTGTGCCGCTGGCCGGACTCGTGAATTGAACATCGGCAGGGGCTACGTTGCCGACTGTAAGCCTGAGTGTATCGATTGGCGAACGATTGAGCGCTCCGTCCACGGCCTGTGCGGTGACCAGCACCGGCGTTCCTTTCGGAATGCTTCGAGGAACCGATACGGAGAACGGAATCGAGGCGTCGGTGTGGGCGCTCGTGAACGTCGAGTCGAAGCTGTAGTCGAGGCCGCCCGAGACATTGACGGAGATTGTCTTGAGGCCGAGGTTGTCCTTCGCGTCGACCTGGAACGAGATAACGGTGTCGACCGAGGTACCACCCTTTGACAGAGCAACAGACGGCGGCGACTGGTCGCTGAGCGTGTTGCTGCTGGACGTCGACTCTCCGCAGGCGCCGGCAATGACGACGAGCGCCGTTGCGGCAGCGAGCGAGGCGAGTCCGCGCCTGGTCATATGAGTCGGCATCGTCGGCTACTGTCTGGCGGGGGCGGGATTGCGCGAGAGCACGCGGTCGCCATCGTCGATGATGTGCGGCGTCACGAGAATCAGCAGATCGCGCTTCTGCTCGGACGTGCGGGTGACCCCGAACAGGCGGCCGATGATCGGAAGATCGACCAGCAGCGGTATGCCCGATTTCGAGCTCGTCACCTGCGTTACGGTCAGTCCACCGATAACGGCCGTCTCACCGTCGCCGACGAGCAGCTGGTTGTCGGCGCGCTGTTTCCCGAAGATGAAGCCAACGTCGGAGGATGCGAGCTGCGCATCGGAATTCTCGGCGTGCAGCTTGAGCAGGATCTGCCGGTTGTTCGTGATGTGCGGCGTGACACTCAGGATTATTCCAACTTCCTTGAGCTGAACGGTTGCGCGTGGAACCTGGTTCGGCTGCGCGCCGCCGCCCGGCTGACCCTGCGTGCTCAGATCGAGAACACGAATCGGAATCTCCTGCCCGACGAGAATCTCAGCTTTTCTGTTGTCCAGCGTCACGATGCTCGGCTCAGCCTGCATGTCCGCCAACCGTACTTCCTGCAGAGCATCGAGGAAGGTCGTCAGCTGAAACTTTCCAAGCGTGGCGGAGAATATCAGCTTGAGCGCGGGATTGACCACGCGGGCATTTGCGTTGGCAATGGCCGAGAGG
Organism: Gemmatimonadaceae bacterium; assembly: GCA_035633115.1. Lineage (NCBI taxonomy): Bacteria > Pseudomonadati > Gemmatimonadota > Gemmatimonadia > Gemmatimonadales > Gemmatimonadaceae > Gemmatimonadaceae bacterium. The sequence continues at coordinate 53,286 of DASQFN010000007.1, forward strand.
GCGTTCCCACCGAGGAGAATGCGGTCGCCATTTATTGGCGAGCCGCCACCGAATGCATCGGGAACTCCGTCGCCATTGGTGTCCACGGGCTTGAGAGTCGACGGATCGATGCGCGGCGCGAGCTGGCCGAAGAACTGATCGGTGCCGGTGCCAAGATCGTACGAGATTCCGAGCTCTTCTATGTCGGTACGGTTCACGAAGATGATCTTCGCCTTGATTGCGACCTGCGGAGTGCGGACGTCGAGACTCTTCACGTACGAGAGCAGATCCGCCATTCGCGACGGTGTCTCGGTGATGAGCAGCGTGTTCGTCGCCGTATCGGCCGCGACGGCACCACGCGAGTAGCAGCTCGTGCGGGTGTTCTGCGGCGCTTCGGGTACGCCGCCGGGCGTGCAATCCTTGGCGAGCAAACCTGTGAGCGTCCCGACGAGCGACGCGGCGCTTGCGTAGTTCACAGCAACGAGCTGCGTGGTAACGGGCTCGGACTGCTGCTTTGCGGCAATGTTTCTGTAGCTGTCGACCGTGATGATTCCGCTAAGCGCGTCCTCTGCCGCGGCAAGGCCCTGGCCCTGCAGAATCGCGCGCAGAGCGACGTCCCACGGCTGATTCTTGATTTCGGCGGTGATGGTTCCAGCGACATCCTTGCCGACTACGATCGTGCGCCCGGAGAATGATGCGAAGGCGGCGATTACGTCGCGGATGTCCGCGTCCTGATATGTGACGGTTATGCGAGGCTGCTCGGACATGACTGTCGCCGTTCCAAGCCGATTCGACGCATTGGCGCGGTCGTAAGCAGAGCTGGTCGAGGTGATGTTTGGATCGGGGGATGCGCTGTTGGCGGGTTCATCGGCCTCGACAGGCTCAGCCGCACTACTATAGGTATCGCTCTCGGCCGGCCTGGCCTGAGGAGCGGGTGCCGGCGAGGCATCGGCCGTTGTCGAGCTTCCTGCACGGGCGGCACGGGCGGCGGCGTCGGACGAGTACCATGCGGCGAAGGCTCCGGGTGAGCCGGCAACGGCCACGCGGACTTCTCCATTGGAGCGCGAGACTTCGTACGGATGTGCGGCATCCATCTCGATCACGACGCGTACGACGCCCGGCTTGAACTGCGCGGCACGGATGTTCGTAACGCCGCCGCGCATGACGCGGTCGTAGCGCGGTGCCATGTCAAGTGTGGCGCCCTTGAGATCGACGACGATGCGGAACGGAGCTTCGAGCATGAAATCATCAACCTCGATTGACGCATCGACGCCGATGACTACCTGCGCCCGCCCCGCGTTGGGAACCACGCTGACGGCGCGAACCGTCACGGTATTCCCGGTCGCGGGAGCCGCTGCATGTCCGCTCGCCCATTCCGCCGTCAGCGAGCCTGTCGCCGAGAGCAGGACAACGAAAGCGGAAGTGATGGTCAAGAGCTGCTTCATTGCGTCCTCACTTTGGTGGAATCATTCATCGCCAGTGTCTCCTGGCGGCTGTAACCGAACTCCTCGATGCCGAATGTCACCGACTTCTGGCGTATTGCGGCGACGCGCATGCGGCCGATCTCCTGGCCGACCTTGACGCGATACTGCTCCTTCGATGTGACATCCCGCAGAACAGCAACCGAGTTTCGTCCAAGGGGATCGAAAGCGACGGCAACGAGCTTCAGATCCTGGAAGACCGGACGCAGCTCACCGTTGTTCATGAGAGAGACGAACGGGTCGCGGCGGCCAGTGCCCTGATAGGCGTAGGTCTCTCGCGAGATGAGCTGCGGGCTTGCTTCGCCCGTCGCCGGCGCGACTGCTGGGGCAACGGCCGGCTTGGAAAGCGGGGCGGCCGCCACGCGCACCGGCGCCCGAGCGCCAGTGGTTTGCGCTGTCGCTGCAACCGCGAGCGCTACAACGACCGCGCCGACTGCGACGCAGGCGATGAGACTGCTTCGATTGACCGTCATTCCCTGTTCTCCTGGTCGGCTGCTCCGCCGGTCGAATCGGCCGTGTGAGCTATGTAGGTCTGAATCTGGAAGTCGCTATCGAGCAGCAGCTCATCCTTCTTCTGAATCCTGATCTTTCCTTTTTCCTGCGGTGCGAGCGGCTTCAGAGTCAAAGCGACTGGCGCGATGATTCGGTTGAGAGATCCGACGTTCGTGAGAAACGCTGCGATGTCGTGGTAGCTGCCGGTGACCGAGAGCTTGTACCGGTAGGTGTCGAACTGCTCGCCGACAAGCACCGGCATCGGCTCGACAGAAGCCAGGTCGAGCCCGACTCGGCGCGCTGCAGTCGACACGTTCTCGAGCAGCGCCGGAACTTCGTTGGTCGTCGGAACGACCTGTCTGAGCACTGCAAGCTCGGCCGCGAATTGCACCGCTTCCGCGCGCATCTTTGCGAGCGAGCCTGCAGTGACCTCGGACCTCACCTTGGCATTCCTCGCCTCGAGCACATCGACGTGCTGCTCGATTGCCGCCAGCGCATCGCGCTTCGGCAGATAGAGGAAGTAGGCGTACGCGCCGGCGAGTGCGACGGACAGCACGGCGGCGCTGATGAGCATCTGATCACGCTTCGAGAGATTGGCGCCAATTGCCATGTCAGTTTCCTCCGGCGGAAATGGCCACCGACTTGATCAGATACGGCGGTGGAACCTGCGATTCCGCCTCGAGCTGGAACTCGGTGACTTCCTTGCCGTCCGCGGTGACCATGTCGGACCGCGTGAGCTGCACGTTCTGAATGAACGGCGACGCTTCGAGCGTCTTCATGAAGAGCGTAAGCGCCTGGATGTCGACCGTCTGGCCGACAACCCTGAACTTCGTTGCGCGCGATGCGATCGCGAGCACCGAGTCGGCGCGGGCCTTTCTGGTCTTTGCATCTGCCGGCTTCTCCTTGCCGCCCTTCTGCGCGGCAAGCGCCTTTGCGGCCGTCGCGCTGTCAGTCGCTACAGAGGTGGGTGGAGTGCTCGTCTGCGTGACCGTGCGAAGCCAGGTGTAGGCCGGCAACGCACTCGAGATTTCGTCGAGCAGGTGCGGCCACAGATAGCGGCTGGCATCGATGGACTTGATGATCGCGACCTGCTGGTACAGCGAATCCCGGGCGGCTTCGGCCTTGGCCTTCGCGGCGAGCACGACCTTGAAGCGCGTTGAGTCCTCGATTGCCTTTCGCTCACGCTCGACGAGAGTGCGCTCCTTCGACTGCTGTCCCATGAACAGCAGCGCAACCGTCAGAACCACAAAGCTCACCGTCCCGACAGCGCCGAGGAGAAACTTGTCCTTGACGCCGGAAGTTGCGCTGGCGACGAACCCGCCGAAGTCGATTCCGGCACCGCCCTCAGATTTCCCGCCGGCACCCGGAAGAAGATTGACTTTGATCATGTCAGATGTCCGTTTGGCCGGTTACTGGCGGAGAGCGAGACCGATGGGGAGCATCAACAGCGGCGCCACCTCATCGGTAGAGAGAGAGGCCAGCGCGCCATCGCGCATGCTGAGGCGAGCCAGCGGATTGGCATGCTCGACGGGAACTCCGAGTCTCGTGCCGAGAATCTCGGCGAGACCCGGCGTGCGGGAGCCGCCACCACACAGGTAGACGGCGCGCACCTGAGCGACCGCTTTTGCCGTCGAGAGAAATGCGGCACCGCGCTCCACGCTGACCGCGATCTCTTCGGCGCGCTGCTGAAGAATCGAGTCGAGGTTTGGCGAGCGATCGAAACCGCGAATCATCGCTTCCGAATCTCTTGCGGAAACGGCGTGCTGGCGCTGGAGATCCTCGCTGAAACGGCGGGTTCCGAGTGGAAGCTCACGCGTCAGCAGTGGAACTCCGCCGTCCATAATGTTCACGTTGGTCACTTCATGGCCGACGTTGACGAGGCCCACCAGACCCATCATCGCTTCCGGATAGTTGACCTCGAACGCATTGTGCAGCGCAAAGGCGTCGACGTCGACGATTGTCGGAGTCACACCGGCCTCGGCGAGAATCCGGAGCTTCGAATCGATCAGATCTCTCTTGGCGGCAACGAGGAGCACGTTCATCTCGTCGGAGGTCCGGCCTGGATCGAGGATCTGAAAATCGAGCTCCACCGACTCGACGTCGGGCACGTGCTGCTCGGCTTCCCAGCGCATGAGCTCGCGGGCCTGCTTCTCCTTTACGCGCTCGGTCTGGATCTTCTTGATGATGACGTCGCGCCCGCCGACTGCGGTGACGACGTGCCTCGAATTCGCGCCGGCTGCGTCGAGCGACACGCGTATCGCGTCGGCGACGATGCCGGGATCCATGACTTCACCCTCCACGATTGCATCGGGAGGGAGCGATGTAATGGCGACTCTGACAAGCTCAGGCCCGCTGCTGCCATGATCGACAACGGCGACCTTGATGAGGCCTGAACCAACGTCGAGGCCCACTGTCGTCTTCCTGCGACTAAATAGCGGCATGATGTCCTGGGTAGGAGACCGCAAGGGATTGCACCTCAACACGATTCACCGGGCGGTGAGGTAACAGCTTCAGGGCGCTTTCAGTACAGCTCGCTCCACGCTTGCCCGGTTACACGGAATGGCGGATTGACAGGCGCCCCATCGCGCACCGTGCGCACAAGCACCCCTACCCTGCGGCGAAGTGCGGCCGCGTCAGCTGAGCGCAGTCTGCCATCCGCCGTGACGAGATAGAGGGCCGTGTCGAGCTTCGTGACAAACACGTCACTTTCCAGCAGGCCCCGCGACAGCGTAGGCAACCGCTGTGTCTCTCCAGTGCTCATGGAGTCCCGCGCTGATGCATCCCAGCTCTCGAGAGCCTTCGCGGCTGCGTACTCCGCGTACGAGAATGCCTGCTGGTCACGCAGCTCGTTGCGAGCGACAACGAGCTCCTGGCCGCTGGCGAAGAACGCGCCGGTGATGATGAGCGCGATTATTACAAGTGCGACGAGCGCGGCAACGAGAATGAACCCGCGGTGGTGCGCGCTCATCGCGCGCGGTTCCGCGGAGAAACGGTCACGACTGCAGAATCGCGGTACTTGACGCGCGCATCGCCCGCGAGCGCGACTGCGCCGGCCGTACTGCCGCGCAACACTATGTCGATTCGCGCTGTCAGCATGGAGAGCGATTCATCTGTGATCTCATCGCCGCTCGCGGCGAAGTAGCGAAAGGCAAGACCTGCTTCGGGATCGCCCGAGCCCTTGTAAGGGAGATAGGGGCCGCTGACCGGCTGGATGGTTCCGCACGAAGGTGGCCCTGCTGCGTTGCAGCGACGATATCCCAGGTACCATTGCCCCACCGACGCGTAGAGACTGTAGCGCCCCCGGCGAAGGAATCGCACAGGAGCGCCCTTCCGAATTCCCGTTGCGGGACTGGCCGTGAGCGTGACCGCGTATCCGCGCTGGCCACCGGCAACGTCAGAGGACGAAGTGAATCCGGTTGACGGTGGGCACGACGTCGCGAGCGAGCGTGTGGAAAACGCCGCGATGCGCGTTTCCACCCACCGGGCTGAATCCGGAGCACCGCCCGGCATTGCATAGATCAGCGCGATGTCGCCGGTGTCCGGCGACGCAAGAAGCGATGTGAGTGTAGCCCCGCTCGAGAGCGTAGCTGGCGTCAGAAACAAAGTGGAGCCTGCCGGCGTTTCGCAAACCACCGAGCTGCCAACCGTGCTGAAGAATTCGACCGCGGTGTCTGTCATCAGCGGGAGGCCGTAGCGCTCGATGGCAGCGCCACGGATGTCCGATGTCAGAACATCCGCTCCATCGCGCAGTTGACTTCTTACCTGAAGCATCTGCGAGGCCGAGCTGTAAAAGCGTTCCTGCCTGCTCAGCGTTACCATCAGAGTTGTGCCGATGATTGCGGCGATTGCCGTAGCGACAATCATCTCAATGAGGGTGAATCCCGCGGTTCGCCGGTTCAGGGGCATGGCGCAGCGGTGAGAAAGTCGTCGCTGCGTGCACCGCGGCTTGTCGGGTACGAGACTCGCTGGCTGAGCTCCGCTGATACCGCTCCGGCCGACACGACCCAGTCGGAGCGCACTCCGCGCGCTGTCTCGCTTCCGCTCGCGAGGGAGCCGCATGCCGAGGCCATCGACGCTTCGGCGCGGCTACGCGCCATTGTGACGCCAGAAGAGCGTCGCGCAGTGTCTGACATTCGGCGCACAGTCACCGCAGCGGAGCCGGCAAGCGCGAGGGCGCCTGCCGCGAGAATGACAATGGCTACGACTACCTCGATCAGCGTGAATCCGCGCTGCGATTCTCTGTTCATGCGCGGACAGTATCGTCTCGCAACTGTCTGCGCGGCATCGTCACGCTGAGACAATCATCGAATCAATGCGGCCTTATCCGTTCAATCCGCCGGATCCGTTCGCCAAAAAAGAAAGGCGGCCATCTGGCCGCCCTTTCCTGCACTTCGGAGGGCGAGTCAGCCCACGATCGCGAGAATCGTGGGCCGCTCATTCCCCTCAAGACAGCGTGATCAGGTGCAGGTAATGAGACCGTTCACCGAGGACTGACAGGTCTTGGTCGTGAGCGAGTGCGTCGCAACCGCTGACCATCCAGCCGGGGGACCGGCAACTGCCGTCGCTGCCATCGTCACGTTCTGCGAAGCGGTGAAGCCCTGAGCCGAGCCGTTACCTGAGAAGTACGTGCCGGCACTGTCGGCAGCATAGCTCTCTTCGTACGTGGCCAGGTTGCGAAGGTCTGCCTTCATCGATGCGAGGTAAGCCTTCTCCTTCGTGTTCGCGAACTTCGGGATCGCGATCGCGGCAAGAATGCCG